>PKCL01000038.1 GCA_002862165.1 Planctomycetaceae bacterium | reverse complement strand
GCCAGCCCGTGGAGCACTTTCTATGGCAATACGTGCTGCAAAAGAACGCAACCTCAAGGGTCTTGTTGTTCCAGCAGCTAACGCAACCGAGGCAGCTGTTGTAGAAAGCATTAAAGTCATACCAGTTGCAACACTTCGGGAAGCTGTGGGTTTCTTTTCTGGAGAACTCGACATCACCCCAACAGCCCCGTGTATCAACGAATGCTTTAATAAATTTGAGACCTATGAGCACGATTTTTCTGATGTTCGAGGACAAGAGGCTGCCAAACGTGCGATGTGTATTGCAGCCGCCGGTGCACACAACGTTGCCATGCTGGGTCCACCAGGCAGTGGGAAAACAATGCTTGCAAAACGTATTTCAACGATACTCCCACCCCTTCGGACAGAAGAAAGCATTGAGACCTCTCAGATTTACAGTGCACTCGGTCTTCTTCCTTCAGGACAACCACTCCTTGTGACGCGTCCATTTCGAGCACCTCATCACACGATTAGTGAGGCTGGGCTCATTGGTGGCCGATCCATACCGATGCCGGGCGAGATAAGTCTGGCGCATAACGGCATCTTATTTCTCGATGAGTTGCCGGAATATAATCGACGCACACTCGAAGTACTGCGACAGCCACTCGAAGACGGGACCGTCACAATAAGTCGTGCCCGTTCAACAACATGTTTCCCATCAGCATTTATGTTTATTGCCGCGATGAACCCTTGCCCTTGTGGATACCGTGGAGACTCGAACCGAGACTGCCAATGTACGGTCCCACAGGTCGAACGTTATATGAGCAAAATTTCTGGTCCGCTTCTCGACCGTATTGATATTCACCTTGAGGTTTCTGCAGTTCCTTTCGGAGAACTCTCTGCCAGACAAGCCGGAACATCGAGTACCGTCATGCGGCAACAGGTGCACGTTGCACGTGAAATCCAACACAACAGATTCAAAAAGAAAAACTCGAAAGGGAATATGTACAACGCTCGAATGACAAGTAGAGAGATTCGCCACTATTGCCAGATTGACAGCAGTGCTACAGAACTTCTTCGTTCGGCTGTCTCAAACCTTGGCCTCTCTGCTCGGGCTCACGACAAGGTTCTCCGTGTTGCTCGTACAATTGCAGACCTTGATGCAACAGAATCAATCGAATGCCACCATCTTAGTGAGGCGATTCAGTACCGGCTGCTCGACCGTAAGCTCTGGACTTAATAGAAATATAAAGTCCTCCTATTCATACTCATCTCGACAGACCGCAGTCCGCCGTGGCATATTGCGAGAGCTATTTTTTCAATTGTTTTGTGCAGAGAGAGGTCACTTTTAAATTCTTCATGGCTGTTTCACCTCCAGCACACTCGTTCTTACGCATATCCGCCGCTATGAAAATGCGGATGATCATTATTGCCGCCCTCGTCGTACTCGGTCTTCTTGCCTTCCCCACTGACATTGCAGTTGTTTTATGGATTCAAAATAGTCATCCGCCAAAAGAGTTACTGCGTTTCCTCAATTTCGCTGAGGTGTTTGGGCATGGTATTGGTGTTGCCGTAATCATGATTGGCACGTTCTGCCTCGACGGTTCGATTCAGTTTCCATCCATCACATGGCCTGCAATACGCTGGCCAACTTTCCAGCCAACGACGGCAAAGCGGTACGGTGCTCGTATCCTTGGTGGACTTATAGCTGGACCACTCGCAGTCCTTCTTCTAAAACAATTAATTGACAGGGCTCGTCCCCGAGCTACAAACTTTGATGTTGTAGCATCAGTACTCGATACATTCGGAACTGCTTCTCTCGCCGCCGGCCCTCGGGGCAGCAGTGATCTTCACAGTTTTCCTTCAGGACACTCTGCAACTGCTGCAGCACTTGCAACGGTTTTAATTTGGAAATACCCCCAAGGTCGTCTTTTCTTTCTCGCACTTGCAGTCAGCGCATGCCTCCAAAGAATTTTCAGCATGTCACATTATCCGAGCGATGCTTTCCTTGGAGCAGCATGTGGTGTTCTCGGCGCTACCATTGTTCTTGGCCGAGACATCCCAAAAGGCTCGGATTGAAGAAATTTTGATCGTTTTCAAGTACTTTTATCGCCAAGAACTTCCCCACAAAAACTTTTCGTAGGGATTTGACCGCTTCTCAGACAAACCAATCTGCTAGTATGAAACGAGTCGTAGTGAATCAGTTTGTTTGAAACCTTTTTGTAAAAAAATACATTCGATGCCAGCAGCAAAACGTGCCAAAAAAGCAACTCGTGCCAAAAAATCTACAAAAGTTGTTGCAGAAACTGCAACGAAGAGCATTCTTCTTGTGGATGATGACGCAGAGATTATTGAATCAATGCGGACTATTCTCGAAGCGAAGGGTTATGCGGTTCTAGTTGCTCGTGACGGCAGTCAAGGGGTCGCAGTTGCAGAACGCGAAAATCCTGATCTTGTGGTTCTCGATATGATGATGCCCAAGCGAAGTGGATTTCTGGTTCTTGAAAAGTTGCGTCGTGAATATGATCATCCAGTCCGTATCATCATGGTAACGGCAAACGAAGGAAATCGTCATCGTGCCTACGCGGAAATGCTCGGGGTTGATGACTACATCCGGAAGCCATTTCCTATGGACCGTCTGCTTGAGAGCGTTCAAAAACTTCTCTCATGAATCGTGGCAGAACAGCCTTTCTGACCCAGAATGCGATACCCTAGACTGTCTATTTTTACATTTTGTTCTGAAATGTAAGGATATGGTCGTCCGAAAAAACTTCTGTTTGTCACCTGATGCCGGCGGGTTAGAACGATAGGAGTCGAAGCTCGACGTTCTTACACGTTTTGCTTAGTCAACTGTCTTGTCCATTTTAATGATTTACAACTCATTCTCTCATGCATTCTTTTTTCAATAACTTAAGCCCACACACTGGACATGATTCAGGTGGTGCCACGCATGATGACGATGCTAAAGAGCGGGTTCGAGAAGCGATTGATATTGTTGACCTCGCCGGCAGCTACATTACCCTTCGTCGAAGCGGAAAGAATTTTGTCGGCCTCTGCCCTTGGCACGAAGACGCTCGACCTAGCCTCCAGATTAATCCAGAACGACAAACATTCCGGTGCTGGGTATGCAATGTAGGCGGCGATGCTTTCAGTTTTTTGATGCGAATGGATCGATTAGACTTCCGTGAAGCACTCGAACAACTTGCCGATCGTGCTGGAATCGAATTGTCTCGAGGACGAGGACCAGGATCTGATGTAAAGCGTTCCTTATATGAGGTGTGTGGCTGGGCCGCCGATCGATTTGTTGACTGCTTTCAAAACACTTCGCTTGCCCAAGAAGCACGTGAGTATCTTCAGGAACGTGGACTGTCACATGAAACGCTCTCAGCTAGTTCCGTTGGCTTTGCCCCAAACCAATGGGACTGGCTCCTCAGCCAGGCACAGGCTTCTGGCATTTCCACAAACCACCTCGAACAAGCAGGACTCGTTGTAACAAGACAAGATCGGTCGGGGCATTACGATCGGTTTCGAGGCCGTATCATGTTCCCGATCTATGACCCACAGGGCCGTTGCGTCGCTTTTGGTGGACGAGTTCTTCCAAACGCTCCCCCTGACTCTGCGAAGTACATCAACTCTCCAGAAACTCCAGTCTTTTCAAAACAATCCATGCTGTATGGCCTCGATACGTCACGGGAGGCAATCAGTCAATCAAGACGAGCATTAGTTGTAGAAGGCTACACGGACTGTCTCGCTGCAAGACAGGCTGGCATTCACGACGTCGTAGCTGTACTCGGTACAGCCCTTGGCCAAAAGCATGCTCGTCTTTTGCGGCGATATGCAGATCGAATTGTGGTTGTACTTGACGGAGATGATGCAGGAAGGCGACGAGCTGATGAAGTGCTTGAAGTGTTGCTTGCGGAACCTATTGATATACGGATCGCACGACTTCCTAGCGGCGTCGATCCATGCGACCAGTGCCTCACAGCGGGCCCTGAGGCTTTTGAGGCTATTATCGCCGAGGCCGTTGACCCACTTGATTACAGAATGCGAGAAACTTTTGAACGATTGCCTCAAAACGCTTCTGATGAAGTCGCCCTCAACGCTGTCGAAAGTGTTCTGAAAATTCTTGCTGCAGTATCTCCAAGGTCACCACTTCCACCATCACAAAGACAACTGAGACGGGATCAGATTCTGGGGAAGCTTTCTCGCCGATTTGGACTCTCGCGAGATGCCCTCCAGATACGACTCAAAGAGCTTTCAAGATCCCGACGCACAGAAGATGTCTCCCCCTCCGACGAGGGCCAGCGCATCGACGCGTCTGAACTTGTCCCATGGGACCGGGAGGTTCTGTCTGCAATTGTGGCAGCACCCGAGGAGATTTCGAACCTGCTGGAACGTATCGCAGAGGACGAACTCACTGCGGAGCCTGCCAAAATGATTCTTCGAGCTACCAAAAGCCTCATTGCCGCCAAAAAGATACCGGATCTCAGCACATTACTGCTGGAATTGCCATCGCCAGGGCTCCAAGGACTTCTTGTGCAAATAGACGAGTCAATTCGTGAACAGACTCATCTTGATCAAAATGGCCGCTTGCATCACCTTAGTGAAGCAGTGGAAAGACGTCAGGCTGATAAAACCGCCTGGCAGACTGTCCGAACATTGAAAACCTCGCCGCTCCAACCGGACGACGAGGCAGCGATGATTGAGCAACTCGTCTCTGCGAGGCGAGCTGCTCAGGGTATGACCGATCCCAAGGAGGGGTGAGGATGCCCATCTCGTCACTACATTCAAATCGTTTCTATTGGCGTGCTGTCAATAACGATTTGGGGGGTTGTGTG
>PKCL01000328.1 GCA_002862165.1 Planctomycetaceae bacterium | reverse complement strand
CCGTTCCGTCGGCACGATCCTCTAGTTGAATATCAGCCTCGTTCAGCGAGTCACGAATAAGATCTGCGGTGGCAAAATCTTTTGTCTTACGCGCTCGTGATCGCAGTTCGATAATCAGTTGCATCAATGAGTCTAGTAGTTTTCCGTCCGTTCCAGCCGCAACTTGCACAGGTGGAGTAAGAAATAAGCCAAGGTTACTCGTGAGTTCACGCATCAAAAGCATGAGCTGCGTAAGTGTTTCAAGATCCGAATCTGTTGTTTTCTTTTCAAGGCTTTCACTGTCGATAAATTTGTTGATGTACCGAATGAGGTCGAATAAGGTGGCTACGGCTATGGCAGTATTGAAATCATCATCCATTGCATCGAGGAAACGATTTCTCAAGGCTGAGGCATATTCTTTTATATCTCCGTGAAACCTAGAAATCGCAATGTTGCCGTCATGGCGATTACGTTCTGTAAGTGTGTAGTAGGAATTGCCACAAAGCCGTTCGTAGCGATTGAAAAGTCGTTCGAATGCTTCCAATGCTCGAGCAGACTCTCCCAGCGGTTCCTCGCCAAAGTGAATAGGGCTTCGGTAATGGGTCGATAAAAGCAACAGTTTTATCACTTCTGGTCTGTGTCTGGTGAGAAGCTCTTTAAAAGGCTCAGCTCCGGTCGACTTTGATATTTTGGTGGCTGCAAGGTCGTCTGGCGTGTCACTGCCATCTCGGGGACGGCCACCGACCTTTCCTGCTGCACCTGCTGCCTGCATAAGTCCGTTATGCATCCAGTATGTCGCCATGGGGCACTCATGAAGAGATTCACTCTGTGCGATTTCGTTTTCATGGTGAGGGAAAACTAAATCAAGCCCACCTCCATGAATGTCAAAATGACTACCCAGAATCGCTTCACTCATTGCAGAACATTCGATATGCCAACCCGGGCGTCCGGGACCCCAGGGGCTCTCCCATGAAGGTTCACCAGATTTTGCTTTTTTCCAGAGCGTAAAGTCAGCGGCCGATCGTTTTCGACTCGCTGTTGCACCACCTTCGCCCTGCATTTTTTCAGGAGATCGATTCGTTAATTTTCCATAGTCTCCATCCTTGGAGACATCAAAGTACACGTCGCCATCAGCAGGGTAAGCACAATCTTTTTGAACAAGGCCCTCTATGAATTTCACAATACCTTCAATGTGGTCAGTCGCTTTTGGCATCGTGTCAATGCCTTGAACGCCGAGAGCGGAAAGGTTGTCGAGGTAGTCAGCGGTCATTTCCTCAGCAAGAGCAGTCATTGACATATTCCGAACTTTACTCTCAGCAATAAGTTTGTCGTCAACATCCGTGATATTGACAACCCACGTCACTTCCCAACCCGAATAGACAAGGTGTCGCTTGATCGTGTCAAAGATAACTGGACCAACCATGTGTCCGATGTGGCTCGGCTTGTAAACAGTCGGCCCACAGAGATACATGCCAACCTTACCCGGAACAACTGTAGTGAATTGCTCTTTCTGGTGGCTTAATGTGTTGTAGAGTTCGATATTTGGAAAACTATGAGTGGATGGATTACTTTCCGCCATATTTTTGCGTATCTCCCGCAGGTACTTTTAAGTCTGTTGTGATCCTAATGTTTGTTCAATACTGCAGATGTCTCAAGCAGAACAACACACTCTGCTGCAATTGCTCGCTTTTCACCAATTGGTCCTACGCCTTCGCCAGTCTTGGCTTTTAGCCAAACCTGACTGCTGTCGACAGCCAATAAATCTGCTACACGCAGCCTTATTTGCTCCCGATGGGGTAGGATTTTTGGCTTTTCAGCAAAGACAATACAGTCCATGTTCACAATATTCCAGCCTGCACTGCGTACTTTATCAAACGCGATTACAAGCATTTCACTCGAGGAGCGGTCTTTATTTTTTGGGTCTGTATTCGGAAAAAGTTCACCAATATCACCGAGGGCAGCAGCTCCAAGGATTGCATCTGTAATAGCGTGCAACAGGACATCAGCATCGCTGTGTCCAACGGCCGACTGGCTGTGAGGAATTCGAAGACCACCAATCCAGAGCCCGTTTCCCGGCTCGAGTCGGTGCGTGTCATGACCAATCCCAATTCGATACATCTCGAAATCCTATGTTTAATTGTCAAGCAAACTAGTTGGCAGCAGCAAGTTTATTGTTTTGGCCTATACTTCCGCATATGTACAACAGCAGTGAAACAAAAAGTGACCGGGTAATCGAGGTCAATGATCTGGCCAAAGAATATCGGGTCTATGACAAGCCGGAAGGCCTCTGGGCAAGCATTCGGGGGCTCTTTCACCGTGAAAAACGAACAATCCATGCATTACGTGGGGTGAATCTTAGTGTTGGTCGTGGTGAATTTCTGGCCATGCTTGGACCAAATGGGGCTGGTAAGACAACGTTTTTGAAGCTCCTTTCTGGCATTATTACACCGACACGGGGTAGTGCCAGGGTTATGGGCCATGTGCCGTGGGATCGAGCCGATGATTTTCGGAGGCGGTTTGCCTTGGTTATGGGCCAAAAAAACCAGCTCTGGTGGGACCTACCGGCAGCAGAAAGTTTCAGGCTTCACCAGGAAATTTATCGAATTGAACCCGTCCGATTTGCACAAATTCACGATGAACTAGTCGACATGCTTGGAGTCTCACGGCTTCTCGGACAACCAGTACGGGAACTCTCTCTTGGGGAGCGAATGAAGCTGGAACTTATTGCGGCATTACTCCACGAGCCTGAAGTGCTATTTCTCGACGAACCAACTATTGGTCTTGATGTGGTAGCTCAGCACACAATCCATGAATTTTTAAGGCACATTCAAAAGCAGCGGTCAGTGACTGTTGTTCTTACCACGCACTATATGAAAGACGTTGCTGCTCTTTGTGAGCGTGTGGTTGTCGTTACAGAAGGTAGTATTCTTTATGACGGTTCACTCGAGCAGATTGTTGACCGCTTTACGACGCACAAGATTGTCACGCTTGATCTCGAACATCCTCCTGCTGAAGGCGAAATAGAAAAGTTTGGCTTTTCGTGTGAGGTGCGTGGCCCTCGTGTGTCACTCCGAATCGACCGGACACGAATAGCAGATGTCTTGCCAAAATTGCTAGCGAGTCAACAGGTCAGAGACGTTTCAGTTGAGGACGTACCCTTAGAAGAAATTGTTGCAGGCCTGTTTCGTGGGGCAGCAAGTCGTCAACTGAATAACGACCGAGAACAAGGGGCGAGGCTGGTATGAGCACTTATGCAGAATCAGCACGGCTGCAGCCATCGTACGGCTGGCTATCGGGGCTGAAGTCATGGTGGCGGATGCTTGTGATCTGTCTTGAGGAGCGCCTGGCGTATCGCACTGACTTTGCGTTAGGAACTATAATGCGATTCTTGCCGATTGTTACGCAGGTTTTTCTCTGGACGGCAGTCTTTAACGCCTCAGATCGAACAGATATCGCGGGCTACTCGCGTGACAACATTGTTGCTTACTATTTGCTTGCAATGCTTACCCGAGCTTTTTCGAGTATGCCAGGTCTTGCAGGTGGTGTCTCTCGAAGTGTTCGTGATGGATCAGTGAAAAAATATTTGATTCAACCAGTCGATTACGTCGGCTTTCTGCTTGCTTCTCGTATCGCCCATAAACTTGTGTACTACATCGTGGCAACGATTCCTTTTGTCTCAGTTCTATTTTTCTGTCGCAGTTATTTTCCTCCAGCACCCGATGGATTGACTATTGTCGCATATGTTTTGTCTTTAGTTCTTTCATTCCTGCTCGGCTTCTTTCTTGAGGCAACCCTTGGGATGATTGCGTTTTGGTTTCTTGAAGTGTCGAGCATCATATTTGCGTACATGCTATTTCAATATCTTCTCTCGGGGCACATGTTTCCAATCGACATGCTCGCAGACATTCCGACGGGGATGGCAGGAATTAGTCTTGCGGATGTTGTTCGTTTTTTGCCGTTCGAGTACACCGCTTATTTTCCTGCTGCTGTTTGGCTTGGGAAAATCACAGGATGGGAACTTGTGACAGGGCTTGTCATTGAATTTACGTGGCTCGTTGTCATGATAGGTGTATGTCGTTTTGTTTGGTGGCGAGGTACAAAAAGATACAGTGGTTTTGGCGGCTAGTCTCTAAGGAGATTTAGATGGGTCGGTACTTCAAAATTTTCTCGACGTTTGCGCGAGCGTGTCTCGTACGCGACATGACATTTCGAGCAAATTTTTTACTAGAATGCCTGACAAGCCTTGGATGGATGTCAATGAATCTCGCGTTCTACCTGTTGATATTCAGTTTTACGCCGGAAATAGGTCGCAACAGTGGTTGGTCTCGTGAACCATTTTTTGCTTTCGTTGCGACAGGTTTAATTATCAATTCGATTGTACAAACCCTGTTCATGCCCAGTGCTTCAGAACTCACTGAGATGGTACGAACTGGTGGGCTCGATTCAGTTCTTGTACGACCACTTGATGCTCAATTCTTGCTCTCAATGCACAGGTTTGATTTTTCATCGATGGCAAACGGTATTGTCGGGGTGGCATTACTGGTTTGGTCGGTCTCTCGCTTTTCCGTTGCGCCACCACTCATTGCATGTTTTTTGTATCCGGTACTCATTGCTTGTGGCGTAGCGATCTTGTACGGCCTTATCATTATGTTGGCCGCCGCCACTATTTTGATGGGAAGGAATCAAAGCTTGTACGACTTTTGGTTTTATATCACAAACTTTTCGCGGTATCCGGCTGAAATATATGCTGGTCCATGGGGTGGTCCACTCCGTATGGTCTGCACTTTTGTTATCCCGATTCTGCTTGTTGTCAATGTGCCT
>PKCL01000330.1 GCA_002862165.1 Planctomycetaceae bacterium | reverse complement strand
CCCTTGATAGTTTTTTTATTAGATTTGAAACTGGTTGGAATTATCCCTTGCATACTCTGCAATTTTCACGCCATAGGGTCGCAAAATGCGATGAAGATAAAACTTCCCTCTGTCCTTGTAAGACGAAGGAGTTGTAAGGGTCTCGAACGTTGGGCGACAATGTGAACGCCTGTTAGAAATCAACTGATAACGTTGTCGAAAATTGCGGGTTTTTTGCGGGGCCATAGTGGGCGGAGTTGGGCCAAAAATTCCAAACTTGTTATCTATTACGAGTGAAACAACGTTTGGCCTTCTGTTGCCCACTGTTGCCCAATAAAATTTTCTTCGTGTTTTGATGCGTTGGAATCCTGTCGGGGATATTCAGTTTCCAAATCTATCGGTGTTTTTTTCAAAAACGGAACAATTGTGCCGGGATAGTTTTTCAGTGGTCAGTCTAACGGTGATTTTTGATGTCACAGCGTTACTCAATGTGACAGATTTACTTTCCACCGATTTCTGGATAACTGCAACTGATAGTCTCATGTTTTCCGCAACGAATCGCAAGAATCTTAGATGTCACTTCATGTCATCACAACGTCGACCAATTTGAATCAGCGGGGAGACTGCCTGTTTGAAGAAAGGAATTATTCTCCTCATTGGTTCGACTTATAGCAGTCGTAAACTATATAGTTCCGAGTTCGAGTAATCGCTGTCATCAGTCGTTGAGACAGAAAATCCTGAACTATCGCATTCCCTTGTTTTCGTGTGAGACTATTCGACGTGAAGGTGGGCCATTGCTCTCTGCTCATACTCTTTGACGGCTTTTCCGGCTTCGACAACCTGTTGGTTCAGTGCTTGAAACGTGGGGTCGTCATTCAGAGACTGCCTGACCGCTTTTCGTTTTTCAATGGCCTCATCAATACTTTTAAATGCCTCAGGGTAAGAGTGCTCAATCACTTTCTGTAATCGCTTTGTTTCGTCCACTAACGCTCCAAGTTGCGTGTCGCTATTGTTTTCTAGCTGTTTTCTAAACTGTGCCTGTTCAGAAAGAAAACGATGCTGTGGAATACCATCGGACCGAAGCGCCTGTAAGTCCGGGTATAATGATACGACGTATTCGTCTTCTGCCTTACGCGCTTTGTTGACCGCAATTTCCATTTCTTTAAATGTTCTATCCGTTTCTCTTGTTTCCTTTTTCACATAAGCAATTTGTTTTGAAAGTTGCTTATGCGTTTGGAAGGCACTGGGATACGTTGTGTGTAGCGCTGACGTAAGAGAGTCATGGAGAGCAACAAGTTCCTGATACGTTTTGTCGAAGCGCGTGAGATCTGATTTTATGTTCATCAAATTATATTTTATTCGTTCTTCTTCTGTTCTCGGTACAGGTGGTCGCTTTTCTTGGGTAGCTGTGAGTTGTTTTCGGACTGACTCCCAATTTTTCTTTTGGTGAATCGCTTGCCAAATGAAAACATTATCGATGGAAGCTCCGGGCAGATCGAATTGAAATGCCAGATATTCGCGGGTGCGGTTCACAATGGGATGTGAACCATACACAAATGTATCGGCTGAAGTATGAGCGACCATTTCATCATTCCAATACTCGACAGTCATTGTTTGCCATGAATTTTGTTGGGACAGGCTTACACATTCACCAAGGCGTGAGGGAACAAAGCCAGCTTCACGGTCACTTGGTGTGTTGACTTGGAAATAGTTCTGACGGATTTGAGTGACGCTGTTGTAATGACCACCACTACCAGTGACCAGGCGTATGTCTGTCGTTTGATCTGAAAACTTAAAATCAAACTGAATAATCGTGTTGTAAAAAGAGGCGTCTTGTATCCGGACGCGACGATTTTCAGTTGGGTAGAGATCAGATCGCCGGAGGCTATCATCACGGAGAATAAAGTCTCCTTTAAAAGCCCACCGATCTGAGACAGCATCTAGATCAAAAGTTTCAGAAAAGAGAAGCTCACCTGGCAAGCACATGAGAGTAGTAGGTTCCCTAGCCGCTGCCGCACCTTCAAATGTGATTCGCTTAGCGGCTTGTTTCACAGTCAAAGATTTGCAATGAGTTGTATTCTTTTGTGATTCCTCAGCCAAACAAAGACTGAAATGAAGAACCAAACTGACAACCACTAAAATTTTTGTAATCATTTTTCATTCCGCTTAAGGAAAGTTTCTCCCCGCCGCTTTCTAGATAACTGCGACGTATAGTCTCGTATCTTCCGACATGAATCGCAAACGCCTCTCTTTAAGACACAATTCGTGTCACGTTGATGACCTCTCAACACGGCTGTAGGATAACGAAAGCATAAGAGGGGATTAGTGATTATGAACCGTAGATCAAAACGTGTATTCACTCTTATTGGCACTGCGACTGGTGAATAAATGCATCGAATTTTACGTCGCTTAAATTTAAGAATGCGGTAACATACGGGAAAGCATCTTGGGGCAATACCAACACAAATAGTTAGCAGATCGATCGAAATCATCTTTCATCGAAATGACACAAAAACTCCTGATGCATAGTTTTGATCTTTCAGGTCTTCACGATGGCTACTCCATTTTCTTTATCTTCCCTTTTGATCTGTTTGACAGTGATTTTTTTGCAGCCACGTGAACTCATATCAGCCCCTGCTGATAATGAATCCATTACACTTCGTGTTCGTATTCATCGCTTTCGCACAGCAAACGAACCCCGACTCAACTGTTCGATGAGTGATGACGACATCCGAGAGCAAATGAAAGCAGTCAATGAAACATGGAAACAGGCTTCAATCATCTGGAGCATTGAATCAATCCAAAACATGACACCCCAGATGCCCGAAGCGTTTGCTCTCGCTCTTTCCCAAAACCGTGAAAAGATAGCACCCGCTCTGATTGCCAACACTCAGCGTGAGAATCTACTTGCCAACGGGTTTAATGTTGTAATTGCTGAGAACTTTGAAAAAACAATTGGTGGGGTTTTTATTCCAAAGCCTGACGGCGTTGTCTATTTTGCAACACGGGGCCCCAAAGGGCTGCAAACACCTGCTGTGCTTGCACACGAGTTAGGCCACGCTCTTGGTTTGCCACACACCATTTTTGAGAAAAATAATAACTTGATGATGGGTGCTGGATCTGGTCGGATACCGACTCGTATCAAGCCAATAACTGATTCACAAGCCACGATTGCTCGCACATATGCCGTGCAAGGCAGACCATTTCAGCCACAAAGAATACGAAGACCTCAAGGAAGTCCGGCTGACGTATTTCGGATTCTCGACTCAACTGGAAGTGGAATCCTTCGCGTTGAGGATTCTCCCCCTGAATTTCGTGAGTTTACTCGTGAGTTTTTTCGCAAGGCTTCTCGATCGTCAAATGACACGATAACGCAAGGTGAATACAAAATTATCTCAGGAAACCAACGAATCAATATGAAACGAAATGCATTGGGGCCAGAAATCATCCCACAGATATTATTACGATTTGACTTAAATCGTGATGGAACTCTCACGCGAGAAGAAGTAAATAATCCTCACTCCCTTGTATTTCGACAATTCAATCAATGGGATGAGAATGGTGATCAAAAGCTAACCCGCAACGAAATGAAAAAAGCGCTCAGCGAAAAAGGCGAGTAAAAGGCTTGTTAGAAATCAACTGATGACGTTGATCAAATTTGTGTGGAGCATGTGTGGAGATTAGCGGGCCGGGTCAAGCCAAAAATGAAGACTTGGTAGTATTACGAGTAAAATAACGTTTGGCCTTCTGTTGCCCAATAAACTTTTCTCCGTGTTTTCAGACCTGCGACTCCTGCCGGGGGTATTGGTTAGCCTTGTTTGATAGTGATTTACAAACACTGGCCTATTTTTGAGCCAGTTCTGGGCCATTGCTATGTCATTTAGCGAACCCAAACTCTCCTATAGTGGCCGCAAAGAATGGAGAGTCTTTTTTCATTTCATTCGGTGCAAAGCTTCTCTAAATAGTTGATTGTGTAGTACCTCGCATGGTGGTTGGTACGGTGGTTGGTGTGTTTGCTTTGAAAGTACCTTGAGGAGAATTATGGGAAAAAGTTCCAGATCTACACTCGATTTTACGGGCCGGGACTGACGCTATTCTTGGTGGTTCTTTGGGTGCTGGAACTGCAAAGATATACATTGGTCTAAACGATGATGAGATTCATCTGTAGGTGGAAGTACGACCGAATCTATCTTGGATGAGAACCTCCTGAGATAAAAAGACACCGTGAAGATCGTTCGTTTCAAAGCACATACTTATTCTCCAACTGGGCCGTCAAACTTAGTAAGATTTAAGCATCCACAGTCGTTACAGAATGAATACGTTTATTTTGCCATCGATTACAAAAATTTCTCCAATGATGACTCGTGTTGACGCAAGTAAAACAACAACAATGAGGTTCTGATTTTGCCAGGGGTATACGTTTTTCAGACGCATAGACGTTTCTTTGCGAAAACGGCACAATTGTGCCGGAATCCCGTTTCGGTTGGCGATCTATCGGTGATTTGGCAGCGTAGCGTCGGACTTATTGAAGACCCAGCCGTTGATCCGACACTCTTCTACAACTGCACAAATGGATGTGCAAAACGCCTATAGTCCGCATATTCGATTGCGTTGTCTCACCCGTCACATTGTTCGATGCAACAAAAGGTTGCACTCAATCATTTTCGCCGGCATGATTACAGTGGAAGTTGTGGTGGGGACTTTAAAGTAACGAGTTTTCAGGACGTGTCTATGAATCTGTTTTCTTCTATCGTCCGTTCTGTGCACAAGCGTACAAAGTATCCTCGTCCATCATGCAGACAAAGCCGACCTGAGACTGTGCTGTCCTCAGAGCGACT
>PKCL01000273.1 GCA_002862165.1 Planctomycetaceae bacterium | reverse complement strand
CACCTCTGGATAACAGTTTAAACTCAACCGCCTTACCACCCGGACCAATATTTTCCGTCCTGTAAACAAGACTTTCGACTCCTGGGAAGTTACCGGCTGCCATTCGCCAGTCACTGATAAACTGCTCGCTCGTAACCTCTCTGCTTTCACCGTCAACAAGCTCAATTGCCACGGCCCCAACATGGCTGCCACTCACGCGAGCATCTGGTCCAACCTCACCTTGAGCAGAAACCTGGCCTACCGATCGATGAACCAGTTTGACAATCGTATTGCCTGACTTTGAGAAGCGCTGACCTACGTCAAAAGCAGCCTCTTCAATCCGACGAGTTGCTTCATCAGTTACGGCTGACGGCGTACCATCCGGAAACGTAATTTTGGCAAGCAGTCGATTCGCGTCAATTTTTGGAAATAATGAAAACGGTGTTACACCACTGCGAACGAGTGCTAAGGCCATCAAAAGAACACTCACAGCGATTGCCATGGTGCTCAGGCGATTTGCTAAAGCAATATTGAGCAGAGGGCGATAGCACGCTCGAATAACCCATTGGAGTCCTCGATCACACCCCTTCTGCAACCACTCTAAAACAGGTAAGAAAACACGGAACGGGTAGAGCAACCAGCCAAGCACCGTGAAAACCAAGCCTTTTTCATGAGACAAATGTCCGGGAAGAATAAGCAAAGATTCACCAAGTGACATGATTAAAGCAGTAATAAATGCAAATGGCATCACGGCAATAAATTTTCCCATGACGCCAGAGACGAAGCAGAGCGGGAGGAAGGTAATTACCGTTGTCGTCACGCTCGATACAACACTGGGGGTAACTTCAGCAGTACCGTCGATGGCAGCAGTGACCAACTTCTTACCAAGCCGTCGATGTCGCTCAATATTGTCACTCACAACGATCGCATCATCCACCACAATGCCAATCGCCATAAGAAACGCAAACATGGAGAGCATGTTGAGTGTCTGATCTGTGAGGAACATCAGCCCCCCTGTGCCGAGCATACAAAACGGAATACCCAGCGCAACCCAGAAAGCAATTTTTAAATTCAGAAAAAGTGAAAGTATGACAAATACAATAAGAAGCCCCTGCGTCCCTGTATTCACTAACATTTCGAGCCGATCACGAACGTCTACAGACTGGTCAGCCCATGTCACAATCTCATACCCTTGAGGTAATGACGCCTTACTGACATACGCTTTCACGGCTTCAGTCATAGCCAACAGATCTTCACCCGAACTCCGGTCAATAGAAACAACCATACCTTGCCGGCCGTTAATTTGATTCGTTGCCGCGACATCAGCGAAATCATCGTGTACCGTACCCAAATCACCAACTGTCAAAACAAGGCCATCCGGCAATGTCACCAAAGGCAGTTCAGCGATTTCATCTCCGACGTACCGTTTATTCTTTCCCCGTAAAAGAATCTCTCCACTTTCACCCCGTATTCGACCTCCAGGCAGCTCAAGGTTTTCTTGCCGCACAATATTGGCGACTTTCCGAAGCGAAAGCCCGTATTTTCGAAGTGTCCGCTCTGAAATCTCAATATCGATTTCATAGTCCCTCGCTCCTTGCAAATTCGCAGCAGACACAGCCGGTAAAGCAAGCAAGTCGTCACGAATAACTTCGGCGACATCTCGTAATTCAGCCTCGGAAACCCCACCTGCAATCCGAGGCGATAGGACACCGACTTTAATTGCCGGATTACGGAGCGTTATCTGCTCGACCTTGGCATCTTCAGCAAGTTCCGGAAGACTTGGTATTCGCTCGACCTCCGATCGAATTTCACTAAGCACTCTTTGTACATTTTTGGCATTAGAGCCGAGTTCGAATACACAAAAACCTACTCCCTCCTGAGCAACGCTCGTGAGTTTTTTTATCCCCGATACGCTGCGACAGGCTTCTTCGACTTTTTGGCAAATCCCCTCTTCAACTTCTTCTGGTGTCGCTCCAGGATATGGAACTGATACAAGAATGATCTCAAGCTCGAATTCTGGAAAGACTTCTCGCCGCATGCCAGCGAAACTCATCACGCCAACAAGAAGAATTGCCGCAACCAGCGTATTCATTGCTGGCATGTTTTCGACAGTCCACGAGATAACACGTCGCATAAAGACTTCTCACTTACCTGATTCAGAAGAATCCACTGATGATTCATCGTGCTTTGGATTCTGATTATTTCCAGAGGACGCATTGGGCTGCACTGAGTTGTCGACAACCGACATGCTTGCCCGTGGATTTGCTATTTGACTTACTACCACTTGATCATCTGGCTGTATGCCATCGGATGTTGATTCAAAAACTGCTCTACCGGCCACCACCTGGACAAGTGGTGGCTGAAGAATAAGTAGTGACTTATTTTTAACAATCCAGACATCACCATTTGGTCGCAACGCCTCACACGGAACAGATACCAAAGCCTGCCTTGTTTGCACCTCCACTTGGACATCAACAAACATGCCTCGAAGCAACGACTTCGGTGCGCCTGCGGGTAATTCCGGCAAAGTAGATCCGTAGCGATCAATGGCCTCAACGACCGTGGGTTCAGCAACAAGTACACGGCAGGGAAGTGTTCGCGTCCGCTCCTCCAGGCCTTTTCCTTCTTGCCTTTCTAACACCCCCTGCCAGCGATACCGCCGGTTCCCAATGCGATACACAACAGATGCTGGCGTGTCAGGAAAATCATAAGCAGATGCCGCGGGCACTCGGCGGCTATCGCTCCAGATGCGTGAAACATCATCCATCTGAAGACTTACTCGTACTTCAGCCGCACTCGTATCTTCAATTGTCACAAGCGGAGTTCCCTTACTCACGAAAGACTCTGCCTCGACCATCTCTTCAACAATAATACCACTAACCGGTGCAATGATATGAGTTCGTTCAAGATCAAGTTGAGATCGCTCGAGTATAGTTGCCGTGAGTGTTTCTGCTTCATTCAGGCGGATACGCCGCTTGGCAAGCACTCTTCTCTGGCCTTGCAATGAATTCAAGTTGCTATCTGCAGAAAGTTCATCTCGTAAAGCTCGCTCGTAATCCGCCTCAGTCACGACTCTGTCAGACTTAAGATTGTTCTGCCTCACAACTTCTCGATGAGCTAGTTCCACCTGCCGTTTTGCAAGTTCTACCGATCGCTCATTTTGCTTGATCTCTTCATCAATTTCTTCAATCGACAAAACAGCTTGCTTGCGTTCTTGCTTCAGACGGCGAACTTCAAGTTCGTAGTCACGGGCATCAATTTCAAGTAGCAGTTTTCCTTTTTCAACAAACTCACCACTCTGGCAATCCGATGTCTTTTTAACAATTTTCCCAGGCACCTCAGCCGAGAGTGTGACTTCACGAAGTGGTACAACAACACCATCAAAATCAATCTGAAAAAGACTGGGTTCACGAGTAGCAGCTATCGTTTTCACAGCTACTGCAGTCATGGCTCCATTCGTCATTCTCGCTGGTGGCGGCTGACTACCCATTGCCATGAAGGCAGCTACACCACAACCAAGAATAAAGAACGGGGCAACCCAGCCAAGAATAGTCCTGAACATTTCCATTTCTCTATCTAAGCCCTTTAATCACCAATCACTTCTGAGTCACGCACGCGAATCATCACTCAAGCACCTTGCATTTTTACAAAACCTCTACAGAAAGCGATACACGCTTTCCAAGAGCAGCCAGACAATACGCCGTGATATGGTTGGCAAGTTCTACTGGGTTGTGCATTTCCTTTATTTCATTTGGTGGAATGAGCATCCCAACAACATCACCAGCAGCACGATATAAGAAACACTGACCACAAATACTCAACCCAATTCGACGCAACTCCGGCGGTGTCGCCTTACCGTCTGTTAACTCATCGAGAATATTGCAAAGAACTGCAAAATGAGGTCGTATATAGTCTTCTACTAATTCCCTACATGCATCAGTTGGATGAAGGACTTCTCGGAGCATCAGTCGTACCTGCCACGATGGCTTATCAAACCCCAACATACGCTCGAGCATATTCCCAACGAAGCCTCTAAGTTTCTCGGCGGGCAACGTGCCGTCAGCCCACACGGGAAGTGGGAACTGCCGAGAGCGTTCCTCGTGTGCATGCCGCACACTTTCAATGTAGAGCCGATGTTTTTCACCAAAGTAATAGTTCACAGCGGCAACGTTCACCGATGCCAGCGTGCAGATATCACGAATGGTTGTGTTCTCAAAACCCTTCTCAGCAAACTCTCGGCCTGCCGCAGAGAGGATACGGCCACGTGGATCCTCCTGCGAATCCATAACAGCTTTTCCACTTTTTTCAGTACTCGTTGACGACATAAATCACCGTTTCAAACACTTGTTTGAATCTAAGTATAGTCGCCAAATTGGCTCTGACGAGCGCGTTTTTTCTTAAAACTGGTATGATTAGTTGATTATCAGTTCCACGGAAGGGCAGCAAGCTATGCTAGGGTTCATGCGAGCAATATTTTTCTTCCCTTCAATAGTCCGAGGAATCTGGGCTACTTCAAGAGATTTTTCAGAAGATTAAGACGACTTCTCTTTTCGGAATGAACCCGCCATATTGTTCATCCTCGCCTCTAGTCACCACTCATCAAACGCTTCCAGATGTGATTCAAAGCGGTTCTCATAAAGCAAGCCGAGTGACTCTGTTCGCACACTTGCAAAGATGCTGTGTAAAAACCGAAACAGTACAACTGAAAAGATTATGTAGCTGTTGAAGCGTATTCACCTTCTACTTATAAATCTGTTGATCGTTTATCCACGCCAGTTCACCTGGGAACGGAACGACTGCAGGCAAAAATAACAAACGCACGATGAACGACTGCTATCAAGCGTAAGGA
>PKCL01000395.1 GCA_002862165.1 Planctomycetaceae bacterium | reverse complement strand
TCAATCTATGAAGTTCCGCTATCGCTCCAGGCAAACAAAATTGACGACCTCATCCTGAAGCAACTTGACCTGCCCGCCGCTGGAGCCGAACTTGATGGCTGGCACGATATCTTGCATCGCCTTCGAAATCCGGAGCATGAGGTGTCAATTGCACTCGTTGGAAAATATGCCGAGCATCGCGATGCATACAAAAGCATTTACGAAGCACTTGACCATGGGGGCATTGCAAACTACACCCAAGTACGTGTCCAACCGATCAAAAGTGAAGAAATAGAACGAGACGGCGCTGAAAAAGCACTTGCTGGATTTGACGCTTTGATCGTACCGGGGGGCTTCGGTGAACGTGGCGTCGAGGGAAAGGTTGAAGCTATTCGCTACGCTCGAGAACGAAATCTACCATTCCTTGGAATTTGCCTCGGAATGCAATGTGCGGTCATTGATTTTGCCCGAAATGTTGCTGGCCTCACTGACGCGCACTCAACAGAATTTTTTCGTGACACGCCACATCCAGTGATCTGCTTGATGGAAGAACAAGAAGGTGTCACAGAAAAAGGTGGCACAATGCGTCTTGGCAGACAACCAGCGCACCTCACAGATGAGAGCAAGTCTGCCTTAGCATATGGTACTTCTGAGATTTCTGAACGACACCGTCATCGATACGAATTTAATAGTGGCTATAAACAACAACTGGAACAGGCGGGGCTTGTCATTGCCGGTACAAGCCCTGACCAGAGTCTTGTCGAGATTGTAGAGGTCGCGAGCCACCCCTGGTTTGTTGCTGTCCAATTTCATCCAGAATTCAAGAGCAAGCCAACCGCGGCTCATCCCCTGTTTGCTGGCCTTGTTGCCGCAGCTGTAGCTCATCACACCGGTGCCAAAAACTGACTATTGTTAACAAGCCTTTTTTCTGTGTCTCTTCACTCAAACACATTTGGATAACCCTATGACTGAACCAGCGGCTCCATCAAATGACAATGGCCCCATGAAGGCTCCACCGGCTACCTTCGAATTTCTCGCTCAGACAATGTTCACACAGGCATTGATGGCATTTGGGAAAATTCCAAATCCAATTACAAAAGAAGCACTCAAAAACCTAGATACTGCTCGACATTTTATCGACATGCTTGAAATGCTGGAAAAGAAAACGGCAGGAAATCTTGAAAATGATGAAAAGAAACTTCTTGAAGAAATTCTTCATCAACTTCGAATGACTTTTATGGAAGAGCAGTCCGGTTGATCTTGACCGATCATTGTCCCAACTAAAACAACTCCTTATGAAATGCTCTCTTTGTCCCAGTAAGGTTGCCGTAACACCTTCGATAGTCCTGCTTCCGGAGATACCTAGATGACGGCGACAAAGCTCAATGGCCGAGAAATTGCTCAGAAAATTGAGCAGAGTCTTGCACCGCAGGTCGCGGAAATAACCCAAGAAATTGGTCGGCCTCCTCGACTTGTGGTTGTCCTTGTCGGCAACGTCGCTGCCAGCGCGTCATATGTGAAAAGTAAAGAATCTGCGGCAAAACGGGTAGGGATTACGGCTGACGTCTTCTCAATTCCAGAGTCAGTAACAACTGCTGAACTCGTCGCAACAGTAGAAGCTATTGGCCGCGAGGAGCATGGACCCGCTGATGGGATTCTCGTTCAGCTACCACTTCCTGATCATGTGGACTCAAGAATAGTACTCGATGCAGTGCCACCCGACCGTGATGTTGATGGCTTTCATGCAGAGAACGCTGGGCTCCTTTCGCAAGGACGGCCCCGATTTATTCCTTGCACTGCCGCAGGTGTTCAAAAAATGATCCTCACTGCTGGAGTCGAGACACGTGGAAAGCATGTTGTCATTGTTGGGCGTAGCGATATCGTAGGAAAGCCATTGGCGCTTCTTCTCGCCAGTCGTGGCCCTGGCGGAGATGCGACTGTAACGCTATGCCACAGTCACACTTTCAATCTCAAAGCGATAACGCAACACGCTGATATTCTTGTAGCTGCTGTTGGGATCCCACAACTCATTACCGCCGATATGGTAAAACCAAGCGCTGTCGTAATTGATGTGGGAATAAATCGCATCCAAGAGGGAGACAAAAGCCGACTCGTGGGGGATGTTGACTACGACACAGTCGTCGAGGTCGCAGCGGCGGTTTCCCCAGTGCCTGGAGGTGTTGGCCCTCTCACTGTTGCAATGCTGTTAGAAAACACCGTTCTTGCCGCGAAAGAGCGAAAAAAAGCTCCTCAAAACGGCTAAAGTGGCACGGTTTTCGGCTTGTCTTGCCCAGGTCTTACAGACTACTCTTCCGACCAAGTGTGTCCGTGTTTCGGCAAGACCAAAGCTTTACGCAAAACGCGTACAGTCTGTGATCATTACGGACATCTAGAACTTCAAAAGGACTTGATTTAACGAACTCATTCAGACGAACTAAATTCAATAGTCGTGTGATGCCGTTCCATCGGTTTCTCAAATGACTGTGGTGAATTTTTATAACTTTACTCTCTCTCACATATATCAAGCATAGTTCATGAACTATTTCCTTCGTGCTCTTCGTGATGCTTCAAAAAGATGGCCATTGCTTCTCGCGGCGTTTCTCTGTTCTGCTGGCGTGGCCGGACTGTGGGGTGCAAATATCGCAGCACTTTTTCCAGTCATTGAAGTCACACTCAACGGGAAATCACTACAGACTTGGAATGAAAACAGAATACGTGATACTGAAGTAAAATTAGAAAATCATGCTCAAGCAATCCAGCAACTTCATGATCGCCTGACTGGTGGTGGCACAACAGAAACAGAACAACAAAGCATACAAAACCAGATCAATACGCTTACACTTCAGGACAAAGGCGATGAGGCCCTCCTGACCTCTGCCAGAGCACTACAACCATGGATCAAAAAATATCTTCCAAGTGATCCTTTCGAGACTGTACTTTTAGTTGTTGTCTTAATTGTTGTAAGTACATTCCTAAAACACTGTCTTCTGCTCACCGGCACAATGCTTGTAAGCTTTGTGGCCATGGGGATCTCGAGAGATCTTCGAGTCAGGATTTTTAATAAAGCCCTCGAACTCGACCGAACACAGTTCATGAACCAAGGTTCTGCTGGCTTTATGGCTCAGGTAACGCACACCGCGGATATGCTATCAGGTGGGATCACAACTACTTTCGGTGGGGCAATCACTGAACCGCTCAAAATAATTGCCTGCCTCACTGGAGCTTTTTGTATTTCGTGGCAGTTAACCCTCGCCTGCCTCACCTTAGCGCCTGTCGTTGGCTTCATGATGGTTTGGCTCAATCGTAAAATGAGAAGTGCATCACAAAACATTCTTTCACAGGCTCTAGGTTTCCATCACGTCCTGCTTGAGGCACTGAATAATGTACTCACTGTTCAGGCCTACACTATGGAGCCTTTCGAGCGAAAACGTTTCCGAGACAGTACGACACAGATGATGAAAATTGGCCTTCGTCATAACTTTTACCGCGCGCTTGCAAACCCGATTACCGAAGTACTTGGTATTGGTATGGTTGCAACATCGATCGCCGTTGGTGCGTGGCTAGTCATCAATAAAGAGACTCAGATTTTTGGGGTGACGATGACCGAGCAGCCAATGACTGTCCCTGGAATCATGGTCTTTTTCGGCATGCTCATTGGCGCTTCAGACCCAGTTCGCAAACTGTCTGGAGTAATAACTGGAATAAATGTCGGAATTGTTGGAGCGCAAGCGCTCTACCCACTTCTCGACACGCCATCCAAGCTGAAAGAAAAATCAAACCCATACTATCTTCCGTCACCGCATAGAGAAATTGCATTACGGAACGTCTCTTTCTCATACGATGGAATCGACTCGGTTTTGAAAAATGTTGACGTGGCTATTAATTTCGGTGAACGAGTTGCAATAGTCGGGCCCAACGGGGGTGGAAAGAGCACGCTTATCAACCTCATCTGTAGATTTTATGACCCCACAGAAGGCACTGTTGAACTCGATAACGTACCGCTCACTGAATTAGCCGTGAAAGATCTGCGGAGACGTATCGCAATAGTCACTCAACAAACAGAGCTTTTCAATGAGACGATTCTGTACAACATTCGATATGGTCGATGGGATGCTACCGAAGAAGAAATAGAAGAAGCTGCCAGGAAAGCACGTGCTCACGACTTCATTGCTGAATTTCCTGAAGGATATAAAACAAAAGTTGGGCCAAATGGCTTTCGTCTTTCCGGTGGTCAAAGACAACGAATCGCGCTCGCCCGAGCCTTCCTTCGCGACGCTGAAATACTTGTTCTTGATGAAGCGACCAGCCAGATCGACGTAGCAAGTGAAGAACTCATTCATGAGGCTCTCTCCCGTTATGTTGAAAATAGAACGGTGATTATGATTACCCACCGACCAAGCACTCTCGCTCTCGCTGACTCGATACTAGAGGTCGAGAACGGACAGGTAACCAAACGCCCTGCTGCAAGCTATCGAGCAGCATGAATGCACATGCCAAACAATACCGTATCCTCTGCCCTTCGAGTCACATTATTTCAGTTCCAGCAATATTGCTCGATGAAGAACTGATTTGCCCCCAATGTAACGTGCGGTTTCTCGCTGATTTTAAAGACAGTCTTGAGTACGCTGAAGAACAGACTGAGAGAGCGGCTTACCAATGGCTTGTGATCGCAATTAGCACCGCCATAGTACTCGTAACAGCTGGACTCATTGCAATCGTATCTCAACTGTTTCAATAAACAGTTGTGCTCACACACATACGATTTCCGACAGCAACTACCGGCTGACACATTCAGCAAGTCGTTCTTTCCAAGCTGCAACCGATTGTGGTTCATACGTAGTTGGATCAAAACTATCTCGCAC
>PKCL01000248.1 GCA_002862165.1 Planctomycetaceae bacterium | reverse complement strand
ATTCCCTTTGTCGTCGAGTTTGCCTTCACCAACACTTGTAACAACGCCTCGTGCAGGTTTATCTTTCGCGGAATCTGGCAAAAGAATACCACCGGTTGTCTTCTGCTCGCTTTCTTCGCGTTCTACAACAACGCGATCACCAAGGGGGATTAGGGTCGATTTGGCCTTCCCGGCCTTGCTCGCAGCGGCTGCCATTCTGGGGGTCCTCTGTAGTCCGAGTTTAAGTGAAAATTTAAAAGTATTTCTGGGAGAAGCGACATAAGCAGTAAGCCCATGAGGCCAAAACCCCAACAATGAAGCGACTGCCGCAGCGGCATTCGCACTCAATCTCTCGAATAGCAGTGCAACTCGCGCGCCAGTTCGAAAATGACTGGCATAAAATTCGTCAAGGGCAGTTTTCAGCCATTTTTGAAGACTAAATAAAGAAACTTTTACGGGTTTCACATTCAGAGAATGTGGAATTCTGAAGTTGTGAATACGGAGAGCTCTGAACCCAGAATCTCTGACAGACTGCCATATTGGCGGTACAAATGACCCACTCGTAATGGCCAAGCTTCTTCTTCGACTTCGACAAAGAAGTACAAAACAGTCAGGTTTCAGATACTGTTTTACTCGTTCCGTCTACTACACACGTTGGTAATCACTTCAAAAAATCGCTAGGATTATCGACCCATCTGTTAGTTAAAGCCATTTCATATCTTTTTGATTCCAACCTGAACGATTCAGTTGGCATTTGTTATGCGGGCCCCTACTGACGGCTTGGTTCCTTATATTTTATTTCATTTCACGATACGTTTGTTTGCAATTAAAAAACTTGGAGAAGAACGGCATGGCTCAGTATCGACGGATAGGCGTCACAAACAACAACGATGTCGCTATCGTCAGTTTCAATGACAAAAAAATTCTTGATGAAGCAAGTATCCAAGAGCTCGGTGCAGAACTCTTTGGTCTTGTTGAACAACACAATATGGGCGACATATTGCTGAACTTCACGAACGTTGAGTTCCTTTCAAGTGCTGCACTCGGCAAATTGATTACGCTTGATCGAAAGGTCAAAGCAAGTAAAGGACGCATGAAGATGTGTAATATTCGTCCAGAAATCTTTGAAGTTTTTCAGATAACAAAACTGAATAAAGTCTTCGACATTCGTAAAGACGAAGCAGAGGCAATGACAGCCTTCAGCTGATTTCGCTACGCGTTTTTCCCAACACAGCAACCCATGTTTTCCCGCAACGAACGTGTGCGGCTACTATGACCGAACCGAAGTCTTCCCAAAACAGCAAATCTGACAAGCCCGCATGGCAGAAGTCTATTGACCTGCCGAGTGAGCGCGGTGCTAGTCG
Source organism: Planctomycetaceae bacterium (assembly GCA_002862165.1). Lineage (GTDB taxonomy): Bacteria > Planctomycetota > Planctomycetia > Pirellulales > UBA1268 > UBA1268. The sequence continues at coordinate 3,504 of PKCL01000248.1, read as the reverse complement.
ACTGGTTATGGATGAATTGCTCGATAACCTTGGTGAACACGGTTGGGCAAGCGCAGATATTTTTTCAATTCACTTGGCGGCTGAAGAGGCCATCGTCAATGCAATTGTGCACGGAAACAAACTCGACAAAGGAAAAAAAGTACACGTTGTATGCTTTGTTTCATCCACCGTTGCACGCATTGAAATCACAGACGAAGGCGATGGATTTGACCCGACTGATGTCCCAGACTGCACTCAGGACGATCGACTTGAAGTCCCAAATGGCCGTGGTGTCATGCTGATACATAATTTTATGACACGAGTTGAGTACAACGAAAAGGGCAATCATGTTCTGATGGAAAAGGTTCGGGATGCCTAATGGGTAGACATCGCGCAATACGAAGTATGCCATGTTGGAAAAAAAGCTATGACCATATCGCCTTCAACCGGCTTTTTCGGTATCGTTTGAAAACACAAAGGCCCCTCATATTCCCCGATAGCTCAATGGTAGAGCGAGCGGCTGTTAACCGCTAGGTTGTAGGTTCGAGTCCTACTCGGGGAGCTTCCCTCCCCTCGTTTGTACCTGTTTTACGGTGCATTCAAAGATAATGAAGAATGCCAGAAAGAGCTGGGGCGGCAGGATGATACTGTTTTTATCGACACATCAATTGCAACCCAATGAGAACGCTGGCATTTGTTATGACGATGCCACTCGCAAATATAATTGCAAATCACCCATGAATCTGCTTAGATATGGCATGTAGGGGCGGGGTGGTTATCTAACAATTGCATTTAGTTTTCGTTTTTTATAGTTCTTCTCTGTTGATACCCCGGCCTTTTCCCAAGCAATTTTCGTAAATTTTTTTATTAAGGATTTCACTATGCGTACCTCATTCTTTAGAAAATCAGGTCGATCAAGTGGTTTCACACTTATCGAGCTGTTAGTTGTTATAGCTATTATCGGTGTTCTTGTTGGCCTTCTCTTACCAGCTGTCCAGCAAGCCAGAGAGGCAGCCCGCCGTTCTTCATGCACGAATAAATTAAAGCAAATGCAACTTGCAATGCTCAATTATGAAAGCACAAATAAAAAGTTTCCGGCTCAAGGCTCTTCACAAGAAATTCGCAAGATATCAAATGATCCGGCAACTTCCCGCAGGTGGGGCTTTATCCCTTTTCTACTTCCCTATACCGAGCGAATGTCACTTCATACTGCAATGATCACTCTGATCGAAACGCATGCAAAAGCCAGGCCGTACAGCGGAAATAACGGCGATGGACATGGGGCTGTGACAAAGACGGAGCTTACAGAAGTACTTTGCCCGTCTGATCCGAACAGTGGACGAACAAGTGGTGGTTTAAATGGGCTCGGTCGTACAAATTACCGTATATGCCGAGGAGATAAGCGAGCGGAAGCGATTGAGAGTCGGAGTAGAGGGGTGGGAAAAACTGGGTATACGAGAGTTGACGGTAAAAACGGCATAAATATCGCATCGATCAGTGATATCAAGTTATTAAAACCACGTTCTGTAAAAATGAAAGACATAACAGATGGCACCTCATATACCATTAGCTTGGGTGAAGCTCGTATCGGTGTGGGCAGCGGAGATTCGCGTCGAGGTGGATATGGCATTGTTGCATCTGCAGCAGGCGGTAATGCTAAACCTTCTGTATGCCAAGCTTTGATCGGCAGTGATGGTAGGTATTCATCCAGCAACACCAAAACTACGCAGGCTCCCGGCGTGCGTTGGGGAGATTCCGATGAAGGGTTTACATCATTCTTTACATTCGCAGCGCCAAATTACCCGAGGTGTGGTTCTGGAAATGAAAACTGGGCCTGTATTCCTCCAAGTAGTTATCATCCCGGCGGTGCCGTCATGGCTCACGTCGATGGGTCGGTGAAGTTTTACAACGATAATATTGATGCTGGTGACCCAACAGCTGCTGGAACAAATGCAGGTTGGACAGGACAAAGTGAGCGTGGCGTGTTTGGGGCACTTGGTTCGATAAGTGGTGGCGAGGTCAATTTAGCTGATTGAATTTGAAGTTCTGTGGGGCATCCTTGTTGCTAAGGGTGCCTCCACAGGATATTCATAAAATTTTAGGGTCTTTCGCTACAGTCTTTTTGTAACAATTCTGTATTACTTGATAGTTTTCTTGCTTGATAAAAAGGGATCCCATGCGACGTTATCCTCATTGTTTTCAGTGTCTCAGTTTTTTGATTCTCGGTTGCCTTGTTGTGTCTTTTTTTGGCTGTGGTCAGTCATCAGGTCCCAATGTTCAGTATGTTCACGGCGTGATCACGCTTGATGGGGCACCGATTGAAGGGGCAGCTGTATTCTTTTCACCCGAGGATTCGAGTGGGATTGGTGCCTCGGGAATGACTCAATCAGATGGTTCATTCACGCTCAATGCGCAGGCCGCGAAACCTGGCGCAGGTACAGTGGTTGGAGAGTACGCTGTTACAGTCAGCAAGGTTGAGATGCTGGAATTCCCTGACATTGATACAGATGATCCGCGGTATGGTACGGCTGAGCAGGAGAGGCTTGAGGAAGCGGCAAGTCGTGCGAAACCAAAAGTAATCGTGCCGGAAAAATATAATACTCCTGAGTCCAGTCCGTTACATGCGGAAGTCGTTTCGGGAATGAATGAGTTCAAGTTTGACCTCGTTTCAAAAGGTAACTGATAGGCTAGGAGTACGCGGTAACATGTGGCATCTCCTGGTTATCAATGCTCCCGAGGAACGAGTGGTTGTTCAATAACAGGGGGAATCTCTTTCGACCCTTTGCTTAGTGATCAGTCTCAAATTGTATGAAGGAAGCCTCAGTTTCTGTTTCTTGTTTTTTGCTATCCGTTGGGGTACATGAACTGTCTGCTGTGCTGTTCCTATTGTCAGACTTGAATACTGACTACGAATTTTAGAACGAAACAATGGTCAGGGCAGACTCTCGATCCCATTCGACTATTGTCGGAGGAAAAATCGCAAAGAGATTTCCCCCCAGTCTTGTTCTTCAATGACATCCTGATAGCGGGTATCCTCGTACACGGAATCAGCGATCTGTATTGTTGCCTGCAGTCTTTTGATGTCGAACGGAACGATCATTTTATGTGGCCACCTTGAGGGGTCCTTTACGTAAGGGATCGCATAATCTATGGCTTTTTTGTATCCACCTCCCGCGGGATTACTGTAGTTGAACAGGTCGTGCCCCACATTGTTCGCTATCAGCCCCAGGAGAAAAAAATGGTAAAGGTTCTCGGTGGTATAGTTCCACGATTTGGTCCGAGTGGTTTCAAAAGGTTGCTCGCCGCTTATCGAGATTTGCGAATCAATACGGGGGATCGTATGACTCCGGATTCGCTGAGACACCCAATCGTGCCTTTGTAAGTACGATGCAATAGCGATCACCTGCATATCGAAAGACGTTCCGTGATTGTTCACGGAACTGGACTCCTCTTTTCCGTAGGGGTGGGTCAGCAACCAGTCAAGGAACTCAGAAAACCAAGCTTGTATGCCCTCTTCATGTGATA
>PKCL01000045.1 GCA_002862165.1 Planctomycetaceae bacterium | reverse complement strand
GAAGAGCACTCTGCTGAATGCGTTTACTCACGCAAATGTTCTTGCGGAAGACAAGCTGTTTGCTACGCTCGATACAAGGACGCGTCGATGGAAGTTGCCGAGTTGGGGACCGATTTTATTGAGTGACACCGTCGGTTTTATACGTGATTTACCACATCACCTCATTGCGAGTTTCAAGGCGACGCTTGAGGAGACCCAGCAGGCCGATTTGTTGCTTCATGTAGCAGATGCTTCGAGTCCATTTGTTGAAAATCAAATAAAATCAGTGAATACGGTGCTCGAGGAATTAGGTGTTGATGTAAAAGACACAATACTTGTTTTAAATAAATTGGATGCAGTTACTGATCATATAAAACGAGACAGGTTGTGCGAACGATATCCCTATGCTGTAGGCGTCTCTGCAAAGTCAGGTTTTGGCCTCGACAAACTCGCAGAATGCACGAGCGATGCTTTAGGAAGAAGTTTTCGAGATATCGAAGTGGAAACAGATTGCGGTAACGGTCGGCTGCTGGCATGGCTCGCCAAGAATGGTGAGGTTTTGTCAAAGCGATTCGGCGATGAGAAAATGATCATCCATTGTCGCATGCCTCCAGCTATGCTTGGGCGTATTGATCCAGATGAGGCTACGGTGAGAGAGTATGGCGGCGGTGAAAAGGAATCGGTCGCCTCATCGCCTGTTTCAATGCCATCGCCGGTAACAGAAACGACATAACGTGTTGTTCACTAAAGTAGTACGAAATCTTTCTGGTCAGCGAGGTATTCTGACCGGTGCAACCTCGGGTATAGGGCAAGCACTTGCTCGGTCGCTTGCGGAACGAGGTGTGAAATTAGTCATCACAGGTCGCCGTGAAGCGAGGCTGGTTGACCTTGCTTCTGAATATCCTGAGTTCCTCGTGCCTTTCTCTGGAGATATTACAGATGTTCATTTTCAAGAGGAGTTGGTTCGCTATTCGACGGCAGAGTTAGGAGGTATTGATTTGTTAATTACAGCAGCAGGGGCTGGGGCTGTCGGTCCTTTTTTTAGGTCATCTGTCGAAACGATGAGGAGCGTGTTCGAAATCGATTATTTTTCCCCGGTTCAACTTGTTCAAAAAACACTCCCACAGTTAATCAACGGTCGTACGCCAGCCGTTGTATTTATCGGCTCAATACTCGGCGCTCATCCGTTACCCCTCCATTCTGGATATTCCGCAGCGAAGGCGGCTCTTCATGGTTTTGTGAGTGCAGTTCGGCCAGAACTTGCATCACTCGGTATTGATGTCAACGTCGCGATACTCGGTCCGACACAATCTGAATTCTGGGATAATTTGATAAGTGGCGAACGAGCAAGCTGGTCGCAAGGCCACCCTTTGTCCGCAGAAATTACAGCCGCAGCTATTGTCTCAGGGCTTGAACGAGGCGTGCCGGTGGTGATTCCTGGATGGCGTGCGAAAAGCTATATTTTCCTGGCTCGTATTTTCCCATCACTTATTGATTGGTTTGTTGGCTGGAAACGACAGTCGTTCACTGAGCATGAGTAGCTCTTCTGCATCAATCCATTGATCATTTGTTTGAAAAAGCTGCTGGATAGCTGCCTTATGAAGTTTCATCTTTATTTCTCCAACACTAAGAGCTCCGTATAAGTGTTTTGTACCATCGCGTCGAGCCTCGTCGGCTGGTTGAATGCCATTTATTCCAGCTGGAGGTACTGCATTAAGGTCAATGCACACGGTGTTTGAAGTTGCTTGAGACAACTGTGTCGCAGTGAGCATTTTTATTCCTGGTTTACCGGCTGCAATGATTAGGTCCACAGAACCGATCACTTCCCCAACCATTTTTCCTGAAAGGGGTTCCAAGTGTGTATTTGGTGTCTTTTGTTGAATGAATTGACAGCATGTAGATGCACGCTCAAGGTCTCGAGAGACAAGATAAACATGAGCTCCTTGAGCTGCTAGGAGCCGGCTGATTCTTTGGCCAACAGGACCGGTACCACCTAAAATCATCGCCTGGCAGCACTTCGTCTCGGCTGAAGTGCCGAATGAGATATGTCGTTTCGCTGCAATGACAGCCGCGACGGCAGTAGTATTTGCTCCAGCTGGGTCAAGGAAAACACTTACACGAATCGAGTCAAAGAAAGTTTCTGAGATTCGAGAAGCAACATCCTCAACTTTTGTAATATCTTTTCCACCAAGGAAAATCCCTGTTGATGAGAGCTTGTTTGCTCCTCGGGTGAACATGGCTCCGTGAACAAGGGACACAGCGTTATCTGCCGAAACGTTGCCATGTTGCAGAATGACATCTACACCGGCATCGACAGCAGTAATTGCATCAAATGAGCAGGGCTGCGGATCAACGTCAAGTTGTAAAAGAATTTTCTTCATAGACGACAGTTGATGTGTCCATTTGATTCACGTCGACTGAGTTTTGAGAACCGAAGGTGGCGGCCATAAGCAATCTCTGTCTCAAGTTAGAATCCTCGGAAGGGGTGCACCGCATCTTTCTCTGCAATCATTTCGTCTACTGAAGGTTTTCCTTGCATTGCATTTGAGATAGAGTCGAGCGTTGCCTGATAATTATTATCGTATATTTTTTTATCATCTTCGGCGAGCCAGTGAATGAATACACCACAAACAATGACAAGATCTTCAGCTTGATCCTTTGGGATAACTCCACCTTCAACGCTATCTGCGACTGCTTTGGCTACGGCTGCCTGAGCGGGTCCAAACATTTGAACAGCTTGTTTTGCACCCTTAATAGTTACTTTTGTAATCATCACGGTGGCAGGTTTGACTGCAAGATTGGGCGTAAGAACTGCCAGTAAATTCGAATGACCCTCGCTCTGCCGAGAGAGCGCGTTTGCGAAAGCCGTGCCGACAGGGCCGTCTTTGTTGCCAATCAATAAATCGATATGAGCAACTTCGTTACCATCACCGGCTAGAGCTTCACCTATAAACATCGACATGTGTGCATCTCCTCGAAACAGGGGCAGAAAGTGCTGATGATATTTCTCAGGATGAACTATCCTGCTAGTCGAAAAGGTATCGTATGAAGGCGTCGTCAGCAATGAGGTGAAGTTAACCAACCTCACAATAACGTATCTTAGCCAAAAGTAGTCTGGGGTTCATGCTGGGTGTGTACAAATTTACTTGTCATTGGTGCTAGTGCTCGTGCGTTAGCAGCATCAGCTGTTCGTCTCGGGTTGGAAGTTAATGCCATTGACCTTTTCGGAGACCGTGATCTTCGGGATGTCTGTAGTCGAGTTGTGCAGGTGGCAGCACCTGCGTACCCGAATGAATTACCAAGGATTGCAGCTGAATTTCCTGCAGGTCCAGTGATGTACACCGGTGGTTTGGAAAACCATATTGAAATAATTGAGAAATTATCTCGTGCGAGGCCTCTTCTTGGAAATCATCCAAATGCTGTGAAGCAGGTTCGAGATCCTTGTTTTGTTCAAGAAGTTGCCTGTAAGAATGGCTGCACGTATCCACGCACTTTTTTTAGTTCATCGGAGGTGCCAAGAGACGGTTCGTTTTTAAGGAAATCAACAGCGAGTGTCGGTGGCATAGGGGTGGTGCCGTGGAAAAATCCGTGTGAAGAAACTGTTGACGGTAGAGAATATTGGCAACAGTTTGTCTCGGGTATTCCGATGTCGGCAAGTTTGTTAGTGACCGGAGAAAAAATCGAATTGCTCGGGGTGTGCAGACAACTCGTCGGACTGAAGTGGTGCTATACAAACCAGTTCAGATTTTGCGGTGCTATCCAGTTGTCGATGTCTGCATTTCAGCAAGATGTGTTACATCACTTGCACCATTTTGCAATTGATCTCGCTCGGAAAGTAGGCCTTGCTGGGCTGATAGGAATTGATTTCATTTTACCTCGAACATCAAAGCAACGAAGGCCACAATCGCCAGTAGTTCTTGAGGTTAATCCAAGACCCACAGCCACCATGGAGCTGCTGGAACGATGCACCGGTCGTAGTCAGGCAGGCATGCATCTTGCCTCATTAGGAGTGCCATTATTGCGAGAGTCAACCGCATTGCAGGACGGAAGCAAAATGTATTGGGGAAAGGCAGTGCTTTTCGCCAACGAAACACTCACCGTCTCTGCATCTGTTGAGCAACATCTCGTGAAGTGTTCATCATGTTTACAAGGGCGGGAGTTTGGTTGGCCGATGGTTACGGACTTGCCGTGTTCTGGCACCGTTATTCGGCCTGGCTATCCAGTCGTCAGTGTTTTTGGAGTTGCAGAGTCACCGCGTCGTGTGCTTCGGATGTTACGAATAAATGTTAGTGAGGTTATGCAAGGCCTCTGAGTAAAGAAGTGGTTTCAGCCGGCAAGTCTTCGAGTTGTGCTGTCTTCATTGGCTTCAGTAAGAAAATGCATCAAGTAAGCATCTTCTGTGGTGTCTTGATAGAAGTCTTGCAAAACACTTGTCGCAAGAAAGCCTAATGAACGGAAGAAAACTTGTGCTGGAAGATTTGTTTCGCGCACTTCCAGTACGATCCTGTTGCGTCGCTGAGAGCTGAGTTTAGACATTAATTTAGTTAGCATCGCAGTGCCAATTCCAAGACGCCTGTGTGTACGAGCGACAGCAAAGTTAAGTATGTGAACTTTAGTTCGATGGAGTTCATATAGCATGTAGCCCACAACGCCACCACTTATTTCGGCAACTATGCCAATGCAATTTCGTTGCCTTAAGCATCTGGTGAAATCAGTATCAGCCCAAGGAAACTCAAAGGATTCCTCCTCGATACAAAGAATTTCAGCCATATCCCGGCGTATCATCCAGCGAATGTGCACCTGGTCTACTGAGGAAAGCTGGCGGTCGTAGGTGGTTTTCACAAGATTTTCTCCGAGGATCACTTTGGCTC
>PKCL01000146.1 GCA_002862165.1 Planctomycetaceae bacterium | reverse complement strand
ACGACCTGCGGGATAGGAGATGACATGCTAGGGGTATTCGCAGGGAGGTGAAATATTAAGCTTTTTAGGTGCCACGTGTTATCACGGACGAAACTGTTTCGTGGCTCACGTCTTTAATAATACCACGCTCTGTGACAATCGCTGTAATCAATTGGCCTGGTGTTACATCGAATGCTGGATTGAAGGCGGTGGCTGCTGCAGGTGCGGATTGAACATTAAATGGCCGAAGGACTTCTTCAATTGAACGCTCTTCGATCGGTATTTCATCACCAGATTGGAGAGTTAGATCGAATGTACTGGATGGGGCTGCAACAAAAAATGGGACGTTATGTGCCTTCGCCAATAAAGCAAGGCCGTATGTGCCAATCTTATTGGCAGTGTCTCCATTTGCTGTGATTCGGTCAGCACCAACAATGCAGCATCCTATACGACCTGTCTTTAAAAGATGTGCTGCGGCAGCGTCTACGAGAACGGTGACTGGAATTTGATGGTGGGTCAGTTCCCAGGCAGTAAGGCGAGCCCCTTGTAACAAAGGACGCGTTTCGTCAGCAAATACCTGAAAGCGTCGACCTTTCCTCCATGCTGTAACAATAATTCCAAGAGCCGTACCGATGCCCCCCGTGGCCAAGGCACCCGTGTTGCAGTGAGTGAGTATGTCACCCTCAGGGAGAATTGAGCAGCCATGCTCACCGATATGTTCACAAAGAACTTGATCTTCATGCTGAATGCATTTTGCTTCATTGAGAACGCTCTGCTGAAGTTCTGAATAGTCCGGGTTTGGACCAGAATTCAAAATCATTTTTTGAATTCGGTCTATCGCCCATCGTAGGTTTACTGCCGTAGGTCGTGCAGTTGCCAGGTCTTCTGCAAGCTGTTGAATACAGGACATCTTTTTTGTGTCTGTATCGTTGAGATTCTTCGCATAATCTATTGCCAGTACCATACCGTAGGCCCCTGCAATACCAATTGCAGGGGCGCCTCGGACTCGTAACATTTTGATCGATTCGATTACTGATGGAACGTCTTTGCAGGCAACATACTTGACCGCAGTCGGGAGGGCTGTTTGATCAAGAATTTTGAGGTAGCCCTCGCTGTCACCCTGCCAGCTCACAGTATGAATTTCATTTTGAAATGGTGTATTCATTTCAGTCTAAAGACCTTTATTATTCGTGCTTCGTGGGTAACGGCCTGAAGAGGCATTTGTGCGCAAGAGACCCATGTCTTGCAGGTGGTATCTATTCATTACAGGAATGGATTGGGGCTGCAGGGAAGATTGAAGGTTTTTGCTACAGCAGGTTCTATAAGTTCTCCCTGGAATACATTCACAGCTGTTTGAATCGCATGATTGCCTTGTGCAGCAGTTACAAGACCCTCGTTAGCTAGTAAGAGAACATAGGGTAGTGTTGCGTTGCATAATGCGTATGTGCTGGTTCGGCCAACAGCACCGGGCATATTTGTCACACAGTAATGGACGATGTTATCGACTACAAAAGTAGGCTCTGCATGTGATGTTGGTTGGCTTGTTGCAATACAACCGCCTTGGTCAATAGCGACATCAATAATAACAGCACCGGGTTTCATGAGATGTAAATCATTGCGTTCAACAAGGTGCGGTGCTCTAGCCCCAGGGATTAAAACACTGCCAATGACAAGGTCAGCACGACCAAGCCACTCCCGAATGGTATGGCGATCAGAATAGAGGCAATCAATGTTGGGGGGGGTGACGTCATCAAGGTATCGCAAGCGATCCAGGTTTGTATCAAGCAGGGCAATATTTGCACCGAAACCGGCTGCTACTTTCGCAGCATTCGCTCCAACGGTACCGGCTCCAAGAACAAGAACATTTGCCGGTGGAACTCCGGGGACACCTCCGAGCAGTATGCCTCGTCCCATTTGGGGTTTCTCAAGATATTTTGCACCCTCCTGAATGCTCATTCTACCTGCTACTTCACTCATTGGTTTTAATAGCGGCAAGGCTCCCTGAGCATCACGAAGCGTTTCATACGCTACGGCTGTTGCGCGGGTTGTTAGGAATCGCTCTGTCAATTTGCGATCGGCAGCAAAATGAAAATAGGTAAAGACAATTTGGTGTGACCGAATGAGCGATATTTCTTCTGGTTGAGGCTCCTTGACCTTGACGATGAGATCAGATGTAGCAAAGACCTCTTCTGCAGTGTCAACGATAGTTGCACCGCAATCTGCGTATGCACTATCAGGCAATCCAGAGCCACTGCCGGCAGTTGTTTGAAACACAACGGTGTGCTTGGATCGAACCAGTTCTTCAACCCCAACAGGAAGCATTGCAACGCGATATTCGTCTCGCTTTGTTTCCTTGGGTATACCAATTTTCATCCGCAGAGCCTCCGCGACTTAGGAGGTCATTTTCTTTGCAATCTTATATGTTGCAGGCATCGGAATAGGATAATTTCCGTCCTTGTCTGGAACGACAGGGGGAGTTGAGTCCCAGGTGAGGTTGTCAGGCATTAAGTTAAAATCTTCAGCAAGGAGTTTCTTATAGTCCTGAGGCTTACCGCTATACGTTGCCGTTCGGCCGAGCACGGCCGAAAAGGTAGATGTTGCACCGTAGTAGGCATTGTTTAGTGGAGTGTCATTTCGAATGGCGGCTTGTAGTTCGTTATGTTCGACCTGGTACGGATTCGTAGTGCCACCAGAGTCCTTGCTCTTCGACTTGGTTGGCCCTTCATATTTCCAGAGAACCTTGCCAGAATAATCTGTTATTTCGCCAATTTTTACGAAACCTTTTGTGCCTTGGAATTCTTCATTCACGCGGTTTTGTCCACCGGGAAATTGTCGGCACTGACTGGCGATTCGGACACCATTAGGATAACTAAAATTAATTGTATGATGATCATAAATTTCACTGGGTTGCCCAACAACTCTCTTCTGTTTTCCGCCAACGCCGTAGGCTGATTCGGGAAGCATGTCGAGGAACCAGTTCGCAATATCGATATTGTGAACGTGCTGCTCACAAATGTGGTCACCACAAAGCCAGTTGAAGTGATACCAGTTATGAACTTGGAATTGCATTTCATTCATGTCGGCTTCTCGTTTCCGGTACCAGATGCCACTTCCGTTCCAATACACCTGGCCTCCGATAAGATCACCAACCATGCCATCACGAACACGCTTGATTGTTTCCCGGTAGCTTGCCTGGTAGTGTCGCTGTAATCCAACAACAACTTTTCTGTTTGTTTCATCAGCTTTTTTTGCCACTTCAAGGACAAGACGAGCCCCAGCACTGTCTACGCACACAGGCTTTTCCATGAACACATGTTTGCCTGCGTTAATGGCAGCTTCAAAGTGTGATGGACGAAAACCAGGAGGTGTTGCCAAGATTACAAGATCGCAATGATCAAGAACTTTTTTGTAGGCATCAAGACCATGGAACTGTCGATCCTTCGGAAGATCAACTTTGTCCTCCATTTTCTCAACCGCTCGAAGCGTACGGCTTATATTGCTTTCAAAAGCATCGGCGACAGCGGTTACTTTGATGTTTGAACCATCAACACTAAGTGCTTGAGTCAACGCACCCGTGCCTCGACCCCCACAGCCGATAAGACCAATTCTGATGAGTTCTGTCGATGGAGTTTGCGCATGAACGGCTCTCATTGATGCGATTGCACCACCAGCTACGGAAGCCATTTTAACGGCATTGCGTCTTGAGAAACGTGGTGTTTCAGAGTTTTGTAGGTTGCTGGACATGCTCATCTCCTGCGTGGATTATTGTCGTGAGAAAATGTTCTGAGGGTGTTTAGAAAAGAAATGTCATCCGCCGCTGAGGCTTATAGTTTTCAGCGTATTCTTGATCGTAAAGATACCGGCTTGCCTGCAACTTGCACAGATGAAGGACAAACCGCCCTAATATTTGGGTATTGATGAATCAATTTCGGTACTCCATGCCTCAATACCACCCCTGAGACTTTGAGCCTTCTCGAAACCTCGTTCCCGGAGCCATTTTGCGACGCGGAGGCTACGGACACCGTGGTGGCAGTGCACAACGACTCGCTTTTGCTTCCAGGGTTCTAGTTCATCAAGTCTTTCAGAAATTTCCTGCATCGGTATGAATTTTGCCTGCGATATTTTAGCTATTAAATACTCTTCTTCTGTTCTGCAGTCGAGTAAGAGGCATGCAGCATTTTCTGACGTTGTGAACAACGTTAATGTGTCACTCGGAGTAATTTCTGTTGGTAATGTCATTTGGCATAGTCTATCTAGATACGGTTTACAACTACTGTGCGTGCTGTTGATTGTACGCTCAATGTCTTCAATATAAATAAGAATATACTGAAAGGTCGAGCTTCAAGATGCCACCTCGTCGCATTGATCCTATCGCTGCCCGTGCATTCGCTGTTGAGGTTGTCGAAAAACTTCGTCAGGCAGGATATGAAGCAGTGTGGGCAGGTGGATGTGTTCGTGATCAGCTATTAGATCGAGTCCCTTTAGATTACGACGTTGCAACGGCTGCTCGTCCGGACGACATAAGAAATCTTTTTGGCCGCAGAAATACCATTGCTGTGGGTGCTGCCTTTGGTGTTATTACCGTAATTGGATCGAAGCACTCGGGCAATGTGGAAGTTGCAACATACAGATCGGACGCAGAGTACATCGACGGACGTCATCCTGTAGGAGTGACTTTTTGCGGGGCTCAGGAAGATGCTCTGCGTCGTGATTTTACAATCAATGGCCTTTTCTTTGATCCGACAACGGGGAACGTTATTGACTACGTGGGAGGGCAGCACGATCTGAACGAAGGAGTTGTTCGTGCGATTGGTAACCCCGCCATGAGATTTAACGAAGATCATCTCAGAATGTTACGAGCCGTTCGGTTCTCAGCCAACTTT
>PKCL01000102.1 GCA_002862165.1 Planctomycetaceae bacterium | reverse complement strand
AGTCAGTTCAGCTGATGAAGGATGTCGAGCTCTCTGGAACAGCTTCAACCTACACGGGGTTATCAGTCGCAGGAGCAAAAGTTAACTGGAACGTGAAGCGAGAGGTTCGTTTTCCAATATGGTGTCGTTGGTGTTTTCCCTGGCTTCCATTTGATAGTGGAGCGAGACGAATAGCCCGTGGGCATTCAATAACAGATGCCGATGGAACATTCGCAATAACCTTTCCAGCGGTCCCCGATAGAGTTTCACCGCCACAGTCACTTCCGACATTCACCTATCACGTGACTGCTGATGTGACTGATATAGCTGGTGAAACACGGTCGGATGACATTCGAGTATCGGCCGGGTATGTGGACGTGGAAGCAACTCTTGATGTCCCAGATTGGCAGACGGCTGACAACGGAAACCCTGCTTCAGTTCAAATCGGTATCTCAACCCGTTCACTTGATGCGGCTCCCCGAGGCGTGTCTGGAACGCTGCGAATCAACCGCCTTGTACAACCGAAGCGTGTAGCCCGAGGTGATCTCATGAATTCTCGTACTCCGTATGACATTTTACGGAAACGAAACGGACGAGGGCTTCGCGTTCCTCCAGTGCCACAGGATGATGATCCAAAGACATGGGCTGAGGGAGAGGAAATCTTTTCCACCGAAGTTGTGACAGATGTATCAAGTGGCTTGGGGCAGGCTGCCGCGCCACTTGATGTCGGTATCTACCGAGCAACCTTTATCATTCCTGCGACTTTAGAGTGTCCTGAAGTGATGGCAACTCGACTTATCGAGGTCATCGAGATGACGGCAAAACATTATGAGATAAAGCAGCCATTTGTGCTTCGTGTTGAAAAATCGAGTGTCGAGGTTGCCGGTAAGGTCCGAGCCATTGTGGGCACTGGATATAAGCAAGGTGTTTCTCTCGTCGAGGTTGTAAAGTCAGGCCGCGTTCTCAAACGTTATTGGACACAAAAAGCACGTACGCAGACGCCAATTTCATTCAAGGTAGAAGATGCGCATCGCGGTGGCATCACCCTTCGTGCATGGATGGTTCGTGAGGGCCGTCTTCATCATGAAACGCACAGGGTCGATGTGCCATGGACAAATAAAAATCTATCTATTGCATGGGAGCGTTTTACAAGGCGATTGGAGCCATCAACGAAAGAAGTCTGGCGGGCAACGATTCAGACTGCAGCTGATCCACTTGCTGGGCCAGCACAAGCAACCATTGCAGAGATGACCGCAACGCTGTACGACCAGTCACTTGATGCCCTCACATCACATCAATGGCCATCTCTGTCTCTGTTCGCGCAGGAGACAAGTCATCAGCAGTTGAAGTTTTCAAATTCTGCGAAGTCGATGCAACAGATTTATGGGGGATGGCGGCGTCATCATCAGAGTGTCAACATTTCGTATCATCGCTTCCGTCATCCATTCGGATCACCATTACATGGTGGCTTCGGAGGCATGTTTGGTGGTCGGGGTATGGTGCGAAGTAGATCAATGCCAATGGCTGCGATGGCGGCACCTGAAATGGCGATGGCCGACGGAGCGATGGCAAAAATGAAAGGCCCTGATGAATTGATGGCGGAAGCCGATGTTGCCACTGAGGGTCGTGGAGGTGGCAACAAAGACAATAACACAGAGGAAAGTCGAAGTGGGGAGAGTCATTCAGCACCACCTCCACCACGTCGCAATATGGCGGAAACGGCCTTTTTTATGCCGACCCTTATTTCAAACAACGCCGGGAGCGTAACGCTCGAGTTTGTCTTACCCGACACACTCACAACCTGGCAATTTAAAGCGCTTGCGCATGACAAACAGATTCGAAGCGGAACACTTTTTGATACGTGTGTTACCTCAAAAGACTTGATGGTAGAGCCGATGCCACCACGCTTTTTACGTGAAGGCGATGTTGTGAAGTTCCCTGTAAAAGTTAGTAATCAATCGAGTGGACATCTTGTAGGAACAGTCCGACTTGCTTTGTCTGATGCACGAACCAATGACAGTTGTGATGCACTCTTGGAGAATCAGAACGAGCAGTCTTTCGATCTCGTTGCTGGAGCGTCTGAGGCATTATTTTTCACGATTAATGTTGCAGATGGCACTGATGTTCTCTTGTATCGTGCGACAGGAACGTCCATCAGAAGCGGTCGTAATCTCGCTGATGGAGAGGAAGCGATGTTGCCCGTACTTCCTCGAAAAGTGCTCGTCACTGAGACGATTCCAGTTACGGTTCGTGGTGGTGAGAGTACGACAGTAGTACTGGAAAAACTTTTAGGTAGCAACAAAAAGGATTCGGCTGCTATTCAGAATGAATCACTGGCTGTTCAGGCAGTATCAAATCCAGCATGGTATGCCGTGATGGCGCTGCCTTACTTGATGGAACGAAGTGACGAAAGCGTTGATGCACTTTTCTATCGACTGTATGCGAATGTGTACGCGAAGCATCTTGCAACAAGTGATCCGCGAATTGAAAAGATTTTTGAGCAATGGCGTGGTACAAGCACACTGAAAAGTCCGCTTGAAAAAAATGAAGTCCTCGTCAAAACACTTCTGGCAGAAACACCGTGGGTTCGTGATGCTACAAGTGAAACTGAAGCAAGGGCTCGTGTCGCAAGTCTTTTTGATGCGAACCGTGTCCGGTCTGAGGTTACTTCAGCAATCAAACGCCTTCAAAGCCTGCGGAATCCTGACGGAGGGTGGCCGTGGTTTCCGGGAGGTCGTTCCAGCGACACGATTACGCTCTCTATTGTTGCAGGCTTTGGTCGACTTCGCGCGAATGGTGTCACGATTGATATGGCGATAGCTCAATCTACATTGCCGTGGATTGATGCACGTCTCATTGAAGAAAAGCGTTTGGTTGAACAGCGTCAGGAGCGTGCTCGTAAAGCTGGGAACATGTCATTGGCCTCGGAGCCAGTGCTTACTCCACTGGGTGTATTTGCAGTTTATGCAAGAAGTTTTTTTCTTGATGATGCCCCGCTGAATGGGAAGGCTGCTGAAGCCTATGCGTGGTGTATTCGGGTTGGACGAAAGAGTTGGACAGAGTTATCTGATAATCGAAGTCAGGGCCAGTTGGCAGTGGCACTTTTTCGTAGTAACGAGCGTGAGACAGCACAATCGATTATTGAAAGCCTCAAGCAACGAGCAGTGGGTGGCCCCTGGGGTGAGCACGCCGCTGATCGTCAAGAAGACAACTGGCAAGGCATGTGGTGGCGGAACCGACACCCAGGTTGGTGGAGTTGGGCTCAGGCTCCGATTGAAACGCAGTCACTCATGATCGAGGCATTTGATGAAATTATTGGTGATTCAGAATCCGTGGAGGCGATGAAGGCTTGGCTTATTCAGCAGAAGAGAACAAGTCGCTGGCCGGGGATGCCAGCCACTGCCAACGCCGTTGGTGTATTGCTAGGAAGAGGAAAAGATCTTCTTGGTGATTCTTCAATGATGCAGGTTTCAGTCGGTACGGAGTCACTAACACCAAGTGAGAACGGAGCGACTCAAGCAGAAGCTGGTACCGGTTTCTTCGAAACTAGATTTGTACGACGAGAAATCACGGCGTCCATGGCAGAGGTAACGTTTCAAAAGCCGGCAGGTGGTGGCTTGGCATTTGGAGGAGTTCACTGGCAGTATCTCGATACAATCGAGAATGTTGAGGATTCTGGGCGGAATGAACTTGCAGTCATGAAAGAACTTTTTATCAAAAGGATGACGAAATCGGGAGCTGTCTTAGAGCCAGTATCTGCATCAGAAAAAGTACATGTGGGGGAAGAACTTGTTGTGCGGCTGAAGATCACCAGCGATCGAGCATATGAGTTTCTTGAACTTACAGACCATCGACCAAGCCTCACTGAACCCGTCGATGTTCTTTCGGGGTGGCGCTGGGCTGATGGAGTCGGTTGGTATCAAGTCACTCGAGATGCAAGCACGCAATTCTTTTTTGAGCGATTGCCTGAGGGAACGCACGTACTTGAATACTCGTTACGTGTTGCGCACCAGGGACAGTCTTCAAGTGGCTTCGCAACTCTTCGGAGTCGCTATGCACCAGAATTCTCTGCACGTTCTCGTAGCCTGAGCCTGAGTGTTCAGTGATAAAACCATATTTTGAAAAGAGATGGTAAGCAAAGAACCCTCTGCAACATGGACCGGTTGCTATCATGGACCGGTTGCTGTGTGTTTTCTGCAAGAGATGTGTCTCTGAATACACAGGACATAAAAAGGTTTCACTTAAAAGGAATAAAAGTTATGAAAATAGTCGCAAGAAGGATATTGCTTGCAGCCTTTGGTCTCTTTTCTGTAATGACAATCTGTTCCGCAGCAGATTGGCACACACTGAAGCCACTCATGGTGATTCCTGGTGAAAGAGTGTTACAAGAAACTTTTTCGAACACTGGGCCGGTTAAAAAAACCAACTGGCAGAATCGACAGGGTACGCGTTGGTCTATAGAAGACGGAGTCTTGCGAGGCCGACCCTCTTCGGAGGAATATCAGGCAAGTCGAACAGACCACTATGGATATGAGCCCCGTGTGAGTGTGCCAGTCACTCCACCAGAGTTTGTAATAGGTTTTTCCTTTCGCTTCGTCGGTGGTGATGAAACCGATACCGTTCCATTTGTTGAATTTGGTCACCATGTCTGTCGAGTGAAATTCAGTACTTCAGGTACGTTTGTAATCGTTGACCACGAGACGCTCAAAGTAGCCGAGTCGGATGATTTCCAATACATGCCTGGGAAGTGGTACCACGGATTGGCAGAACTCAAGGGAGATGAGTTTATTATTCAGTTTGTTGATGGGCCAACCTGGTACGTCAAGCACGAATGTCTTGCAAAGTCCAACTCCAGCGGTGGGAATGGGCTTGGCCTTGCAGGCCCAAAGAATGGACTCGTGGAGTTGGATGATGTTTCAATTTGGA
>PKCL01000446.1 GCA_002862165.1 Planctomycetaceae bacterium | reverse complement strand
TTCATCTTCGTCCTCGTCTTCATCTCCGTCCTCGTCTTCATCTCCGTCCTCGTATTCATATTCATCTCCGTCCTCATCCTCATCTTCATCTCCGTCTTCATCCTCATCTTCATCTCCGTCTTCATCTCCGTCTTCGTCTCCGTCTTCATCTTCATCTTCGTATTCGTATTCTTCGTCTTCAAACTCTTCGTCATCATCCCAGTCTTCGTCCTCATCCTCATCTTCATCTTCAGAGATGATAGCTGGTAAAGAATGTCCGCGATTTTTTATTGCATTGAATAAATTATCTGTGCACAGCAGTTCTGGAAGTTTGGTCCAACAGAACGTTTCCACAACAGATTTATTTTGTTGTTTATTGGGATTCAGAACTATTGCCACAGTAACGTCTCCTAGAGTCGATTCAAGATGTCAGTTGCGGAAGAATACACCACACTAAATTTTGTACGATATTCGACTTTCTCAGCCAACAACCTCTTTTAGAATATAAACTAAAATCACTTTAGCTAGACTACTCTCTACTAATTTTTACCCCGACAATTCGTTGTCGGCTTTTTTGAAATGTAACTTGCGTACATCTTCCGTATACAAGCTTTATCTAAAAAGCTATTCGTTGGCCCGTATAACGGCTTTCTTAGACTAGCGAACTATGCCTCAGTGGCTCGGCAATATGCCAACCGATGCCTTGCGGTGCAAGGACTGGTCGAGTTTCAGGGTAAGCATCGGTTAATTTTCGGATGGTTGGCTCATATCCGCTGAAAATTCTAGTCCAATAGTTGGCAATTCTTCAATTCGTCCAAGACCGAAAACACGTAAAAAATAACGGCTCGTAACATAGAAGTTTGGCCTTCCTAGATCGTCACTTCGACCACCAACAGCTATGAGATCTCGCTCAAGGAGTTGTCGAAGCATTTCCTCCGCACCTACACCACGAATTCCCTCTACCTCTGCACGTGTTACAGGCTGTCTATATGCAATTATTGAAAGAGTCTCCATGGCAGCATTTGAAAGTCTGTTTTCTGTAGGGTAGTCAAGAGTTCGCCGTACCCAAGGTCCAAATTGCGGGCGTGTGATGAGTTGAAAACCCCCAGCGAGATGTTCAATACGAAAAGCACTACCAGAATCATCAAGGTAGGTGTTGAGTTCTCTTAAGAGTGAGCGAGCACGAGTGCCATCCGAAATTCGAGCTAGCTTAGCGAGGCGTCTTATTGGTAATGGTTCGCGGGCAACAAACAGAGCTGCCTCAAGCTGTGCAAGTTCAGGACTTCGAGGATATGATGGAGTGATAAAAACTTTTGTAGCTGAGGGCTGTTTTTGGATAAATGTAATCCTGGCTCGCTCGGGCTTTGTGCAGAGTGCAGTCAAAGAGGTTTGATTATTTTGTCGGATGAAAGAACGCCGTTTTGCCCAAGAAAATTCTTGCTTTCTTTTTTTACGCATAAGAGTAGAAATGAATCGTGTCATCAAAATCTTCTACTTAAAATCATTGAAGTGGTGATATTCTTTAATTTACAAAGCCTATCAGTTTCAGTATTTGAAATCAGTTGTGCAACAGATTTCCTGAAGGCCTTGCTGCAACATCAATAGGACGTTTTTCTTGCCAGCGACGTGCTTGTTGAAATAAACTTTCAAGAACAGCGTATTCACTTGAAGCATGTGCATGGAAAAGACGTTGCAGTTCACCTTCAGCGTCGACGGAAAGTCGACAACTTCCGTGATACCAATTATTACGATCAGTTGCTGGCTTGATAATGAGTCGGCGTACTCCAGAAGCTATCAATTGCTCTCTTAAGGCCGTAGTCGAAGCCTGCGTATGCAGCTGGTTTTGCAAGGAATATGAGATAGAAGAATTATCAGTCTCGACTGATTTCTCTATAGGAAAATTCTGTATGCCTAGGAGTGGTGTATCTGGTGTTGCATTAAAATCAGTGAGTTCCAAAGTCGTTGCTGATGCCGCTGGTCGGTGAAGGATGACGTCTGAGAAATAGTAGATCGGTGTGAGAAGGATATTCTTGCAGACCGTTCGCATATCACTCGGTATTTTATGAGAGAACATGGCAATCATTGGGACAATAGTCATGCAAGCAAACATTAAAAATGTACGAAACTTCATTGTGTTGTTCTTTGGAAAGATATCCAATGACTTGTCAGGATAGCGGCAGGACTGTTTAAGTCGGACGATACCTATAGGCACAAAGAAGAACAACGGGAAACTGGAGCGACAAAGAAGGCTAGAGGGTTTTCTGTGAAGGGTTATGAACATTATTTCTCATGAAATCACATATCTGCAGGCTATTTTTTCTGGAGCCAGAATGAGATTGAATGTTGAGCGATGCCCACGGGAAGTTTCCAGTTTATCTGAGAGTTTTCAGGAGTGAACGACTTAGGCACTCTAAAAGATGTCTTGAAAGAAACGCTTCGATCCGTTCGGCCGATAACGTGATGATCTGTCGGCGTTAGGCAAACATCATCAGGGAGAAATAATATTGGTGTATTTTGTTGTAGCCAATTTCGGTGGGATTCAAATGCGACTGAAGGCGTTTCAAAGTGAGCAGACACATACGCGGTAAACGTGGAGAACAGGTCATCCCTAAGATCTGTCTTTTCCCAACGGTCTAAGCTTCCGGTCATGTCAGCTAATGTTGCTTTGCTTAGCTCCGAAGTCTGACTCAGTCGGAGTTTTTTCCCCCGGAAGCTAGGCTTCATAGCAAAAACAAAATTATGCTCAAAATTGGGTATCCATAAGTTGATAGTGCCTCGCAGTGAGGCAATATTATTCAAGGATGCATAGGGATGCTCTAGCTGAATAGGTAAGTCGACCCAACAACGGCCTGTAACAGGCGTTGGCTCAATAAGGCCGCGTCTGTTTATAAGAGGGATGTTTTGTCCATCAAGTCCTTCGGCTAGAACCGATGATAGGGGCATATCAATAGCAATGGGACGGAGACGTGGTTCCCAAGCAAGATTTAGAATGACGCGGGTGCCTGTTTTGCCATGTGAGCCGAGAGGGTCAGTCCGACGAACGACAATACGAATTAATTCATCTGAAGTTGTAGAGAGCAACCATTCTTTTTTTGTAGTTTGAGGCTCGAGAGCTAGGCCTGGTTTTTTTTGCATAAGACATAGATCACAGCCAGTTTGATTAGTGATTTCTTCAATGACCTTCCAGAATGACAGAGTCGTCTGTGAAAGGTACATAGGCTGAGTTTGATTAATCTCATCAGATATCACGATGTGATTATTTGTTTGCAGGATGATCAGTTCAATGAGTTTGTGGAGTGGGATTTCTCCTTCTGGCACAGAGATTACTGATGGTTTTAAGAAGCATTCTGTTTCACGTAAGACAAGAGCGTGGAGCAGACGTGGAAGGCGAAAAGCAGCCTCGCCATGAGCTTTGGGCAACGCTGCCTCAATTTCTGGAATGGCAAGCAGGCCAAGCTTTTCAAGGTTGTTGGCAGCATCCATTCTGATTGAAAGTGAGCCATGGTTCAATTGGTTGATAAATTGCTTTGTTTCTTCTGGAACGCAGACTGATGCGACAAAGAAAAAGCCAAATGCGATAGCGACAGCCATTGTTGAATAACGTCTTTGGCCGATCACCATATTTTAAGCCCTCTGGAAGTCGTTTCGTATGCCTGTTTAATCACACGGAGAAACAATTTGCTCAATCCAATTTTATTTTAGGCTAGGCGATAGATTCAAATGAAACCACAATCATATCTCAATTTAGGTATTTGGATATGTAATTCAGTAATATGTCTTGAAAGAATCTTTGAGCTAGTAGCTATGGCAACGATTGCAATTAGTCTTTGTGGAGAGGGACGAGGGCATGCCACACGAATCTGTTCTCTTGTAGAGCAACTCGAAGAGTCTCATGAGATTCGTGTCTATACGTCTGACGATGGATATCAGTTTCTTAAAAATAAGTTTTCTGATGGACACCCAAGAGTGACAGTGCTGAAGATTCCTGGCATTACCTTTCAATATAGTGGCGGCCGCTTGGATGTTATTCGTACGATCAAAACGGGGTTGAACTATAACGCCCGAGAAATCGGAGCTCTCATTGATCGGTTGATCTGTGATCTTGAGACGTATCGAGTGTCATTAGCGATCACAGACTTTGAACCCAGTTTGCCAAGAGCAGCCGCACGCTGCGGCATCCCTCTTATAAGTGTGGATCATCAGCACTTTCTGCTTGCCTATGAACTAGATGCCCTACCACAAATGTTGCAGTGGCATGCATGGTTCATTGGGAATGCTGTCTGGATGTATGTAAGTGAAGCCTCGGAAACAATCATCTCATCTTTTTTCAGACCAAAAATTCGGTCGGGGTGGGAGCATGTGATACAAGCAGGTCCTCTCTTGCGTCATGAGATTACATCGAAAGTGCCGCGTGATGACGGATATATTCTGAGTTATCTCCGTAAACATACCCCATGGTCAATGATTGAAATTCTGGCTGATTGTGGACTTCCAGTAAAGGTATACGGCCTTGGCGAACGAGCACTGATTGGAAAAATTTCTTTCCAGCCGATTGATGAGTTTCAGTTTGCGGAAGATCTTGCACATTGCCATGCTGTTGTTTCGGCAGCAGGGAATCAACTTATTGGAGAGGCGTTACATCTTGGAAAACCAATGTTTGTTTTGCCAGAGAAAGCTCATGGTGAGCAGTCAATAAACAGTTATTTTTTACGAGATACTGGGTGTGGTGAATTTGAATATCTCGAGCAGGTTACTTTGCATCAAGTAAAAAACTTTCTTGATAACCTCGATCAATATAGAGGCCCACTATCAAAAATGGTTGGCCAGATGGATGGTACTCAAGCTGTTATTGCGGTTATCCAGCGATGGATTCGTCAGCACAAAAGCACTTTATGAGGAAGTTTATGAGAATTTAAGATGACGGCAAAAG
>PKCL01000295.1 GCA_002862165.1 Planctomycetaceae bacterium | reverse complement strand
AGCGTTGCATGGGCTGCCGCATCACCAACTAAAGCTCGCTTCCGAAGAACTCCAAACGTACCGATCACGCCCGCAGCACAACCGACTGCTGCAACACCCGCAGCTACGACAAAAGTATTGTAAGGAATGAGGGCCGCAAACACAGCCAGTTGGATCATGATGTCCTTCCCCCTCGTTCAACAGCTTCTCCAATTTCATCGAGGACGCTCAGTCGACCGGAGTATGTCATCGTAAGGTTTTCTGGCGTAAGAATGTCTGCCGTAGGGCCAGCAGCAACAAGACGCATATCGATAAGCGCTACCGCATCAAACCATTCGACAGCTGTGCGTATATCATGATGAACCGCAACAACCAGTTTCCCTTGATCTCGAAGACCGCTCAGGATATGGAATATTTTCTCCTGTGAACCTTCGTCAACACCTGCCATGGGCTCATCAAGTAAATAAATGTCCGCCTCGCGGGCAAGCGCTCGAGCTAAAAAGACTCGCTGCTGCTGCCCCCCTGAAAGCTTCCCAATTTGTCTGCTTGAAAAATCAGCAAGACCCACACGATCAAGACTTCGTAAGGCTAATTCTCGCTCACGTTTTCCACCTCGTTGGAACCAGCCTAACTTTGATGTTGCGCCCATTCGGACGACATCCATAACAGTCACTGGAAAATCCCAGTCAACTGTTTCTCTTTGTGGCACATACGCAATTCTCGAACGAGCTTGAGCCAGTGGCTGTCCCCAGAACCGGACATACCCTCCAGCTCTTTGGACAAGATCCAGACTTGCCTTGAGCAGAGTGCTTTTCCCAGCACCATTAGGACCAATAATTCCAAAAAGACAGGGCTTTGGAATCTCAAAATCAACGTTCCATAAGACTGGCCGCCGACCATAAGCAACGGTGAGATCATGCCACTCGAGCATTGGTTTATCGGCATGCATTGCGGAATCAGAGTCTTTCCCGACCATGAAGATGTATTCCTTCCCCAACACGTTCGTGTACGACGGCAAACAAGTTATTCGATGCTATCTGAGGGGATACCCGTTGCACGCAGCGCACCGACAATAGTATCCACATTCGAGAGCAGAGCACGTTTAAGCGTATCACCACCCGCTCCAACCGGACCCAGTGCATCGGAATACAGCCGCCCACCGAGACGTACCGTGTGACCACGTGCCGCAGCACCTTCTATTAACGCCGTAACATTTCGATCAGATACACTCGTTTCAACAAATACTGCAGGTATTCGCCGTGTAACAACCAGATCAACTAATTGATTCATATCAGCCAGGCCAGCCTCACTTTCTGTGCTCGTTCCCTGCACCCCTACGACTTCAATTCCATACGCTCGACCGAAATAGCGAAAAGCATCATGAGCTGTAATCAGTACTCGACGCTGATCAGGAATTTTTTTGATTTTCTGACGAACCATTTCGTCGAGTTCTAAAAGTTCTGCAGCGTATTTCACGGCACCTTGGTGATACTGTTCAGCAGACCCTCCATCCAATTTCGATAACGCGTCAGCAACCGCAGACGGACAATAACTCCAAAGCTTTGCATCAAACCAGATATGTGGGTCAAAAAGATTATTTCCAATAGGAAGGAGTTCTGTTTTCGGTACGGCATTACCAACAGCTACAAAGGGACGCTTGTGTCCAATCCGTTTAAGGAGTTCGGCCAACTTACCTTCAAGGTGAAGTCCGTTGGCAACAATCAGATCCGCACGAACAAGCTTGTCGATGTCTCGTGGCGTAGCACGATACGAGTGCGGATCAACGCCATCTGCCATAAGACTTTCGACAACAACCAGATCACCACCAACCTGCTCCACTAAATCAGCGACTACTGTCGTAGTGGCCACAACACGGATAGGCGAAGCTGCTAGGGAAGTTTTCCAGGACGCTACAAAGAGCAATACAACAACATAGAACTTCAGCACTCGCAGCATCTTTATTTCGGCCTCTCAAAAATCATTTTTTGGTTAATCAAAAAGTCTACTCTAATATCACTTCCACTGCACTTCCAGCGCGTCAACGCAGCGTGATCGATATAATCCGCTCGATCCTCGAATTCTGATGTTTATCGTGGTTTTTACGACAAATTAGATGGCCTGAAACCGGCGCGTTGACGGAAAGATCGTGCAGTCTTAGGTTCAGGGATATTGAATGGTGTTATTTCTTTTACATAGGCCTCCCCTTATGGACTCGGATTACTGCAAACGCTTCCGAATGGAAATAGATCTTTCCAGATCGTTTGTACCGTCGGCATCACTGCCGGTTGGATACCATCTAGTCCCATGGAATGAAGCTCTTCTTGATGCACACGCCCGGACGAAGTATGAGGCGTTCTGTAAGGAAATTGACGCACAGGTTTTCCCATGCCTCGGTGATCTTTCTGGTTGCCGCAGACTCATGCATGAGATACGGAGAAAGCCTGGTTTTCTGCCTGAGGCGACCTGGTTGATTGCCCGAAATGTTAATTCTTTCAGAGAACATGATGAGGTCCCGCTTGCACCACTTGAGTGGTGCGGAACAATTCAGGGCGTACTCGATTGTTCAGGCGTAGGGTCAATACAGAATATCGGTATTGTGCCATCTCAACGAGGTAGTGGACTTGGTAGCGTCCTCATCGAGCATGCACTGTCTGGCTTCCAAAACGCAGGTGCTTACCGAGTCACTCTCGAAGTCACTGCAGAAAATATTGCTGCAATTAGGCTCTACCAACGCCTTGGCTTCCAGCGAACGAAAACAATTTATAAACCAGTCGACTCTACATTCCTTACCGACGGCGGGCATTCCTCTACCAGTCCCCTGCCACTAGGATTTCCTGCAAGCCGTATGCGGCACAACAATGAGTCCATTGGGACCAACAAAAACCAGCAAGACTTGATCGCTACAATGGTTTCTGCCGTGGTTGAGGAGCGCGTAGTGGCGGAATCACCGCAAGATGTGGCAGACTCTGGTGGTGCAGATTTGCAGCTGTTGCCCTCCGGGGTATCAAAACCGCTTATTGGCACGTCCTCAATGTGATCGTTTGTCCGCATGACAGAAGCGAAGATTTGTGAATCAGACCCTTCAAACGGCTACCTTAGATAACGGAATTACTCTACTCGGCGAGTTCTTGCCTAGTGTTGAATCTGTTTCGGTGTCTTTCCATGTCGCCGCCGGCAGCCTGTGTGATTCTTTCATGAATCACACAGTCAATCGTTCCTGCTGTGGTCTCGCAACCCTTACCGGTGAACTCATGCTCCGGGGTGCAGGAAATCGCAACAGCAAACAACTCATTGCCTCGCTTGACAATGCTGGCGTACAGTGGTCGCAGTCCGTCTCAATGAGCCATGGTAGTTTTGCAGGCGCCATGGTTTCGCGACAGTTACCGGAATCCCTGAAAATCTACGCTGATATCCTTCGACGTCCTCTCTTGGACAAAGAGCAGTTTGATCCAGCTCGTCAAGTTGTTCTCCAGAACCTCGCCGGCACCGAAGATGACCCAACTCACCGAACGATGCTCGCTCTTCGAAAATCACACTACCCATCTCCTTGGGGTCTTCCAAGCGAAGGCACTTCAGCTGATGTTCATAATCTGCAGCATTCGGATGTCCAGGCATTCGTGACTCGCTTTATCCAACCACAAGATATGGTTATCTCTGTAGCTGGACGTCTTGATTGGCCTGAGTTCACAAAGCAGATTGATGTCTTATTTGGTGATTGGCAAGGACAAAGTCCCGAACCAGTAACTAATGGTGACCGAGGTAAAAAGACATGCCATGTTCCCTATGATTCACAACAAACTCATATCGCACTCGCGTGGGACGTACCTCCATACCGAGACCCAGATTCACTCCAGGCAACAGCTGCTCTTGCCGTTTTAGGTGGAGGCTCGAGTTCGAGACTCTTTACAGAGGTTCGTGAAAAAAGAGGGCTGTGCTACAGCGTCTCAGCTGGCTACCAAACTCAGCGAGATATCGCTGCGGCAATGGCGTACTCAGGCACTACAGCAGATCGAGCCCAAGAAACGTTAGATGTCATGCTGCATGAAATTGCGAGTCTTCCTGGCACGATCACCAATGAAGAACTTGATCGAGTGAAAGCTCGTGCGAAGAGCGGGCTTGTGATGCAGCAGGAATCAACGGCAGCACGAGCTGGAGCAATGGCACGACAGTGGTTTCACCTCGGGCGCATTCGATCACTTGCTGAAGATCTCGAGCGACTTGATAAGCTTACTGTTGAGAGTATTGAGCAATGGCTCGCCCAGAATCCTCTCACCGAAGTTACCACCGTCTCTCTTGGCCGTAACCCTCTAGAGGTACCCGATGCAGTTTCGCCATGAGCAGCTTCCAAATGGCCTCGATATTATTGCAGAGGTGAGCGAGTCAGCTCATTCAGCAAGTCTTGGTTTTTTCGTCAAAACCGGTGCACGAGATGAACATGACTCGATCTCTGGCGCGAGTCACTTTCTCGAGCACATGGTGTTCAAGGGAACTGACACCCTATCCGCTGAAGAAATCAACCTTCGCTTTGACTCCATGGGTGCAAGCGCCAACGCCTTCACGAGCGAAGAGGATACTGTCTATTACGCGGCTGTCCTTCCAGAGAAACAGCATGATGCGATTGAATTACTCGCAGCAATGATGAGACCAGCCCTTCGTGAAGATGATTTCACAACCGAAAAGCAGGTGATTCTTGAAGAAATAAAAATGTATGATGACCAGCCTCCGTTTGGTGCCGATGACCGGTGTCGAGCGTTATTTTTCAAAGACCATCCACTCGCCCGAAGTGTCCTTGGGACAGAGTCTTCTATCGAGGCACTGCCAGTCGAGGCAATGCGTTCGTATCACGAGGAACGTTATTCAGCAGACAATCTTGTTTTGGCAGCAAGTGGCGCGGTTAACTTTGATTCACTTATTACAAGCGCACGCCAACTTTGCAGTTCTTGGCAATCAATCACACA
>PKCL01000380.1 GCA_002862165.1 Planctomycetaceae bacterium | reverse complement strand
GAAGTAAAAAATGAAAGCACATTTCAATCAGAGTGGGCATACCACTGGAGAGAGAAAGAGGGCATTGATGGATGGGGGCTTCTGTCTGATTTCCACAATCAGGTCGCCGATGCGGTGCATGAAGTGAATCCATCGACTCGCATTGGAGGACCAGCAGCTGCCTATATGCAGCTTCACCAAAAGGATTTTGGGCTTTTCCGTGATCATGCTCGCTTCATCAAAGAAACCCGTGGCAAGCTCGACTTTTTCTCATATCACTTCTATGAGAACGCAGGCACGCTTGGTGCACATGAGCGTCGTGGCCAAGGGTACTCCAACTATTTACTCGGTCGGTACGAAGCCACTCTCGATGTACTCAGGGCGGAAATGCACAACGCGGAGAACGTCTTACCAATTCTCATCACAGAATGTGGCTCTCTACAAAACGGACGGCAGGCAGCTGACAACTGGTTACGAGTTCTTGCATGGAATGCTTTACTCACCAAGACCATGCAACGCCCGGATCAAATCGAGCTGTTTGTCCCCTTTGTCTTCCTTCACATGCCGTGGAACCCCATTAGTGGCGATGCAGTCTTTACTCCAAAGGGTAATCGACAGCAACACCTGACGATCGACGACTTTGATGCGACACCAATAGCGAACTTCTTTGAACTCTGGCGTGACTTTGATGGGCGTCGCCTCCCTGTCGCCTACGACAGAGACTGGCTCGACGTTGTCGCCATCCATAGCAACAACAAGATTTCTCTTGCGGTTACGAACATGGGTGGCAGACAACTCCTGCTTGATCTCTCATCTATTCATCAACAGTATCCTAAGGTGTCAGCACAGCAGACACGGCTGAACTACCACGAAGGCGACTTGACATTCCAACCCAACCAACCCGTTGAGATCAATGCAATACCAGTGGATGTGAACGAGACAACTGTTATCCACCTGGTACCAAAAAAGAAAATTCAACCAACACAAGGAGTGCACCAGAACCGGTACTACGCAAGAAAAACTGTCGTCAAAAGCACGGGCAAACCCATTCTTTTCAAGATCACAACTCCCCAAGGGGCCACCGCAACTCAAGCACGGCTCGTCATTGGCGTCCATCGAACAGGTGGCCTCGATACGCCACTCACAACAACGATAAATGAGACACCGATGACGATTGATGTCGGCGATGCTGCTGAGTTCACTAACTTTTTTGCTCCACTCACAGTGCCAGTGCCACCTTCGGCTCTTCAAGAAATGAATACTATAACTGTCATGGCCCAACCGGGAACAACGGTCACGTCAGTGCAGCTTGTGACCACAAGCACACCGACATCCTTATGAACATGTCGACAGCTTTGTGAAGAAGCCCAGCTTCATACCAGCACACTTACTACGTATTCTGCTCAAGATCTTGCCAGCGAGCATAGGCAGTCGCCAGACGATTCTCGAGCTCCTGTAAGCTTTTTTGCGCTGCAGCGATCTCTTGGGCTGGATGACGATAAAAAGAGGTATCTGCCATTTCTTCATGGAGGGCTGCAACGTCTGCCTCCATCTTTTCAATCTGTACTGGTAATTGCTCCAGTTCTCGTTTTTCTTTATACGACAATTTCTGCGGCTTTGGTTTCTCCAGCTCGAGAGACGCTGTTGATTTCTTCTGAAGAGATCGTGGAGATTTTTTCGCTGACTCCGCACCCCCACGCTGCCGAATCCAATCTGAGTACCCGCCAACATATTCTTGGACACTTCCTTGATCAAAAACAATAACACTCGTCACAACGTTATCAAGAAACTCCCGATCATGACTTACGGCCAAGACGGTACCTTGAAAGTCCACTAATCTCTGCTCAAGAAGCTCAAGTGTTTCAAGATCCAGATCATTCGTTGGTTCATCAAGCACGAGTACGTTTGCGGGCCTCGCAAAAAGCTTTGCCAGTAGAAGCCTGTTTCGTTCACCACCAGAAAGAAACTTAACCGGCAACCTCGCACGATCAGCAGTGAATAAAAAGTCCTGAAGATAACTGATGACATGCCGACGATTTCCATCAATAGTCACAAAGTCATTGCCACCGTTGATCTGTTCAACCACACTGGTTTCAAAGTCGAGCTGGCCACGTAGCTGATCGAAATAACGCACAGCAAGCTTGGTCCCGAGACGTACAGAGCCCGCTTGTGGCTCGAGTTCCTGAAGTAAGAGCCGAAGGAGCGTTGTCTTGCCACAACCGTTTGGCCCAATAAATCCGACCTTATCTCCCCTAAGAATTGTTGTTGAAAAATCACTGATAACAGGTTCATCTGCGTAGCCAAAACAAAGGGCTGCTGCCTTACATACCAGCGTTCCGCTTCTTCCAGATTCCTGAATGGCGATATTCGCCTTGCCTGGCTGCTCTCTGCGTTGCTGCCGGTCCTCACGCATCTGCTTCAGTGCACGAACACGACCTTCATTCCGTGTGCGCCGCGCTTTGATACCCTGCCGAATCCAGACTTCTTCTTCTGCCAGACGCTTATCAAAAAGAGCATTCTGTTTTTCCTCGGCTTCAATAGCAGCTGCTTTTCGCTTCAGGAACACATCATAATCACACTCCCACGCAAAAAGATGACCACGATCGAGTTCCCAGATTCTGTTGGCGACCCGCCGGAGAAAGCCACGATCATGTGTCACAAAAAGTAACGTTCCCCGCCAGCTTGATAGAAACTTCTCCAACCACTCAATCGCTTCGAGATCAAGATGATTTGTAGGCTCGTCGAGCATCAGCAAGTCAGGTTCAGTGACAAGCGATCGTGCTAGCAGCACCCGCCGCTTTCGTCCAGCCGATAGCGTTTGTATATCTCCATCGGAGTCGAGACCCATAAGGTCTATGATCTTCTGACTTTTTGTTTCAGACTCCCACTCCTCGATTCGACCTTCGGCAACCTGTGATTGCAATGCCTCCTGAACCACTTCCAAAACCTGGCCGACCATATCAACTGGCACTTCCTGGGGAAGAAACGAAGCCCGCTTTCCACCTGCTAGAACACATGTACCGGAATCAGGATCCTGGCTACCGGCGATGAGACGAAGGAGCGTGGTCTTGCCAGTCCCGTTACGACCAAGTAAGCCAATTTTTTCACCGGGCTCAATCGTTCGTGAGACTTTATCTAGAACATGAACTCCGCGGAATGCAAGAGAAAGATCATCAAGAGTAAGTACAGCCATAGTGGCAGTTTACTTCCTCTTCTGCTGTATGCCGGCAGGAAAATTTAGAGCATCCTCGACCCGGGCATCTTCGAGACGCGATCCCAGAGCCCGTGGAGTCTGGTCCTCGATATGCAAAATTCCTGCATTCAACGCTAAAAACCAGCCTTCTTGATTCGATACATTGCTTTGTCCGTCCGCACGTAGAGCGAATCACCAATGGCTGCCGGGCTTGCCATGATTGCCTCATCAAATTCATTTTTTGCAAGAATATTGAGAGCGTCTCCAGGCTGAATAACAAACATCTCACCTTCGTGATTGCCAACATAAATTTTGCCATCAGCAAATAGTGGAGAAGATGAGAAACCTCCACCAAGGCGACCTGTCCATCGTGCTTCGCCAGTATGTCTGTCTAAGCAGGTAGCAATTCCCTTATCGCCGAAAAGATAGACTGAATCATCGACAAGCACTGGTGAAGGCATACGAGGTACGCTGCGTTTATAACGCCATAGAATTTTTGGTGTTGAATTCACCTTCGGACCAAGTTGCATTGCAAGGAGTTCAGTCTTCATAAAGCTTGTACTGAAATACACAACGTCATCGGCAACAACG
Organism: Planctomycetaceae bacterium; assembly: GCA_002862165.1. Taxonomy (GTDB): domain Bacteria; phylum Planctomycetota; class Planctomycetia; order Pirellulales; family UBA1268; genus UBA1268. The sequence continues at coordinate 1,180 of PKCL01000380.1, read as the reverse complement.
GGCCTCGCCACAATTGAAAAACCAAGAAATCCATAGCTGACTTTCCAGAGTTCTTTCCCTGTTTCTGGGTCGTATCCGTAGAGCCAGTTTGATCCAGGAGAGAGCATCACATCGCGTCCGCCAACAGAAGTCACCAGTGGTGTTCCATAGGCTTTTTTCATTTCCGGATTGTCGTTCATCTCACCACTGCGTTCAGTTCTCCAGACTTCGTCCCCCGTGTTGGTATCAAGTGCAACAACATATTGCACATCACTTCCGTCACAGTGAAAAATGAGAAGGTCTCGCCAAAGGACAGGTGTGCTGCCCGGTCCATTCTCATGATTCAACCGTTGGCTGCGGTTATGCCAAACCACAGACGCCTTCTTTGTATCGACACACGCGGTTCCATAGTCGCCAAACTGACAATACAAACGATCTGTTCCAAGCACTGGAGATGGTGATGCAAAACTATTGAGCACATGTGTTGGCTGAGGATTATTTACTGAGAAAAGTTCTATATCCTCAAGAATCTCGCCATCTCGCGCGTCTAGAGCAAGTGCTCGAAACGTTACCGACTTGGCAACACTCCGGGGCTGATGTTTTTTTTCACCAGGTTGCGGAGGTCCTTCTTGAGCACTCTCGTTTTCAATAGCTGTTGTAAGCCATAGCGTTTCACCATCTATCATGGCGGAGGACCATGCTCGTCCCGGCAGTTCTGTCCGCCAGCATATATTGCCACGATTGGTGCTGATTCCCTCGACTGATCCAACACTCCATTGAACGGGTAGATCTACAGCTGTCGGCGCATGCCCCTGCCCCTCAGGACCTCGCCATTGAGGCCAATCAGCAGCAATTACTGGGACTGCAAAGACATAGGGAATCAGCCAGGCCAATCGGAGCATTTTTTCACCAACGATGTTTTTAAGATTTTCTACCATCTCTAATATGTAGAATGTTGTCGTCTCTGGTAATCTTACTATGAGATGGGGGTTTCGTGCGTCACCCCCGCAAGCCTTACCTGCACACGGAGATTGCTGATGCTTATTCCTTTACTCGTCATACTCGGTGCACTCGTTCTCCTCGGATTTTGGATTGCCGGAATCTACAACCGGCTCGTTTCTTTGCGTGCCCGTAACAAAAATGCATTTGCCCAAATTGACGTACAACTCAAGCGGCGATATGACTTGATCCCGAACCTCGT
>PKCL01000229.1 GCA_002862165.1 Planctomycetaceae bacterium | reverse complement strand
AGTTCTGCAACAAGAACAACTCGTTCCCGGCCATCTATTTCAACCGAAAAAGCTGCAACAGAGCCAGGTCGGACGAGGTTACTTGCTTCTTCTGCAGCGTGTTCGAGATCTTGAGGATAGTGATTTCTACCCCGGATAATAATCAGGTCTTTCAGTCGGCCAGTCACAAAAAGTTCACCATTGTCAAAGAACCCAAGGTCTCCTGTCCGCATGTATGGTCCTGGACTTGGTGTCCACCGGCCAACCGGGCCTGAAGCACTTGCCGGCAGTTTCAGCATCGCGTGGAAAGTGGAATTGGTTTCATCAGAGCGATTCCAGTATCCCTGTGCCACACTAGGACCACTCACCCATATTTCACCAACTTGATCTGGTGCAAGTGGTTCAAAAGTTTGAGGATCAACGATCAGGACATCCTGTCCGTCGAGTTCCCGCCCACTCCCAACAAATTGTCGCGAATCAGGGACAGATTTTTCATCGAGAACGACAGATCCGGTTTCGACAGACTGCGGGTCAAAGTGACGAATGACTGGAGGTTCAAACTTCATGCCCCCAGTGACCATCAACGTGCTTTCGGCTAACCCATAGCATGGGTAGAAGGCTTCTTTTCGAAATCCACTGACTGCAAAAGCGTCAGAGAACGCTTTCATTGTTTCAGCTCGAACTGGCTCAGCACCATTAAATGCTAGCGACCAACTCGACAGATCGAGTGAGGCTCTTTGTTCGGGAGTAGTCTTCCGGACACAGAGTTCGTACGCAAAGTTCGGGCCACCACTTATCGTTGCTCGATACTTCGAAATGGCTTGAAGCCAACGAAGCGGTTTCTGGAGGAATGCAACTGGTGACATCAAGACGTTAAATTTGCCACCATAAAGTGGGACGAGAATCCCACCTATAAGCCCCATGTCGTGGAAACTGGGAAGCCAAAAGACTGCGGACTGGCTTCGAGTGATTTCGAAAGCCTGCATGATGCGGAGAGAATTATGTAACAGATTTTCATGACTCAACATCACGCCTTTTGGAGTGCCGGTAGAACCGCTTGTATATTGGAGAAAAGCGAGCGTATCACCATTTATATCGGGGCGATTCCAGCGATTAGCCCACGATTGATCAAGTTCCTCGTTGACTTGCCACACGAGATGTTCAAGGCTCGGTGCCGAAGCCTTGATTGTGTCGAAGCGGTCAAGGACATCCCGGGTAGTAAGTGCGACAGAGGCATTAGCGTCAGCCGCAATGGCTTCGATTCGCTCTACAGACCGATTTTTTCGTGGAGGATATGCAGGAACTGCAATGGCACCCCCGTAGAGGCATCCCATGAAGGCTGCAATAAAATCAAGACCTGAAGGATAGAGCAGCAGTACTCGTTTTCCATACATACCACGGTCCATGAGCCATGCACCGATAGTTCGTGCTTTTTGGTCAAGTTCGGCATATGTGTTGTTGAGTTCTTCATTTTCACCGTCGACAAGAAACGTGAAAGCTCTGTCGTGTGGGCGGTACGCCGCTCGTTGACGCAAAAGATCAACGATTGTTGGGGCAAACGAGCCTTCAGGTAAAGGAGTCGGATTCACGTCTAGAAGAATCTCCTGATCAACTATCCCGGCAGTGTCTTTATACCGAGTAGCAAGGCATCAGTTCTTGGTGAACCATTGCCCTCCTGGCCTTAGTTCACCCCGTTATGCTCCATGTTCCTCATGGAGATTTTCTGACGCATCCAACGCCATTTTTGTTGATATCAGCTAAAGCATCGTCAACACCTTTTGAACTCGGCAGAACCTGCCAACCAACGCCAAAGTATAGCGGGGTGATTGGTGTAACCGATACTTTCGTCGCGACCGGTCGTGAAAAAGGCTTAAGTTGAGCTGATTTTAGGCCCAAGTACGGCCACTTGCCCGTTCGGCTCGTTGGGCGAAGCCACCAAGCAGGCCTCCGATAAGGTCCCAGCGATCATGTCGTCGTACCTCAACATCACCCTGCTCATTGACTCGAACGAGGCAGGTGTCGGTAAGCCCAACTTGTTGGAGTTTTTCTGGTGAAACCTCATCGGGTTCGATCATGCTCATTAATGCGTGGCCAGTCATTTCAACAAATTTCATTTTCAAGGTGCCTTTTCAATTGTATTGCTCATAGCTTGTCTTGGTCGTGGCAAGTAGTCAGCGTGTCTGTCCAGTGTATTCAAGCCAGGGCATTCAAGCCAGGTTTTAAAACAGTGTATTCAAGCCTTCCTGATCTGTGAATAAAAAGCACCATTCTTAACAAGCAACACAAGCGACGAACGACAGCCAGGGTGCCGCGGATTACTCTTACCTATTGAAACCTAAAGCATCACGGTAAAGAGAATTCGTGTTCAATCTTTACAAACGTATCAGGATCAATCGACTCTGCACGGATATTCCTTTCAAGATTAAACTTCTCATAAATCGCATCAATCCGTGCGACAGCTTCAGGGTTTTTCTTTCCACCAGCTAATGATATGAGAACGCCACGTAATACTTTTCTACGATGGCAGAAGATATTGCGAAGAAAGGTATGAAATCGTGGCAAGTCAAGGATTTTCGAGCGTCGGTGCTCTTCAAGATCGAGGCGAACAATAGCTGAGTCGACCTTTGGTCGAGGCCAGAATGCAGCAGGTGGAAGGCTGCGGATAATTTCAGTACGGCATTGTGATCCGATCCAGACTGAAAGAGCATTGTAAGAATGATGGCCTGCTGATGCAGTCATGCGTTCAGCCATTTCGTACTGAACGGTTACCGTTGCGGAGGCGAACGGCTTGCTTAGCATTAAATTCGAGATGACGGGCGTGGCAACACAATATGGAAGATTAGCCACGAGAAGAAACCTTCCCTTTTTATCTACGGCGAGTCTTTCTTTCTCAGCCTCGTCCAATGCACTGAGAACATCTGGCGACAATTTGTTCTTGCGTGCCAGAACGTCCGTGTTCACAAGGTGAACGTTGTCAGCGTCAACCAGCCGGTCCTGAGCAAGAGTTGCGAGCCGACTGTCAATTTCGATCGTTACCACACGAAATGCAGCCCGAGCAAGCCGTTCTGTGAGTGCAGCAGTGCCACTGCCGACTTCAAGAACAATGTCGTCTGGCTGAATGTCAGCTGACCGCTCAAGGAGGTCGAGTAAATTCAAGTCAACAAGAAAGTTCTGCCCTTTTTTCGTGTCAATTGAAAAGCCAACCTCGGAGAAAAGCTTTTTCAAGTATGCAGTGGTCTGTCGTGTAGCAGATGCAGTCGCTACAACGTCCTCTCCTTTGTCTCCCGAGACGACTTGTGTCGACTTCTTCGAATTCTTTCGTCCAAATTTTTTCTTGCGTGATGGCTTTGATGAGTGTTGGAACGATTTTTTCATGCGCGTGCTTCCATCCAGCGACAGACGTATTTGGAGACGAGGTCGGTTTCTAGATTTACCGAGTCTTCAAGTCGGAGGTCACCTAGAGTCGTTTGAGCAAGAGTGTGCGGGATGAGGGCAACACTAAAAGATGAATCATCGACGTCAACTACAGTCAGACTTACTCCGTCAACAGCAACTGATCCTTTTGCTGCTATCTGGGCAAGTAAAGGTTGAGGGCATGCAAAACGACACGTGACCCAATCTTGTTCTTGAACACGATTTTTGAGAAGGCCGAGTCCGTCTATATGGCCTGTTACGAGATGGCCATCAAGCCGGTCCTGAAGAGTCATTGATTTTTCAAGGTTGACTCTATCCTGCACCTCACAAGTTCCGAAATTGGTGCGCTGTAATGTTTCAGGACCAAGTTGGAATTCAAGTGTTTCGCCATCAGTGTGAATGACCGAAAGGCAGCAGCCGTTCGTGCAAATACTGTCGCCTATTCGAACTCCATGCGAGAGGGGGCCAGCGTGGACCGCGAGCCGTACTCCAGGTGGTTCGGATGTAATGCCGGTGATTTTTCCAAGATGTTGTACGAGACCAGTGAACATTGAGGAAGTAGTCCTTGGGGAGCACTTGGCGTAAGACTCTTACTTTGTACCGTCGAATACTGCGAGAAGATAGTCAGACCGGTGTCAGACTTTGTATTGCAATGAGCGTGAGGAACACGTCGTAATGGTCGTGAGACTTGATACAGTTGTGGCGGCATGGAAGTAATGCATGCGTTGAGCCCTCGGCGGGCTCTTTTTTCAGAAACCGCGGCGGGCTCTTTTTTAGACATAAGTGGCTCGACTTTCAGCGAGTATGCACAGTTTCGATCATGCCCTTGCGTGGGAGTCTGCGGTTGCCACAATACGTCGTCAGTTCTTGTTTTCGAAGATCAGAATTTTGAATCCCGAGGAGTTTCCCAACTATGTCCACGATTGTTGACGTTCATGCCCGCCAGATTCTCGACAGTCGTGGGAACCCTACGGTTGAAGTTGATGTATGTCTTGCTGATGGAACATTTGGGCGAGCTGCGGTTCCGTCTGGTGCGAGTACCGGGGCTCATGAAGCTTGGGAGAAAAGAGATGCAGATGATAGCGTATACCTCGGCAAAGGTGTGCTCGGAGCAGTTGAGAATGTGAATAATAGAATTGCTGAGGAACTTGAGGGTTGTGATGCCCTTGATCAAACCGGTATCGACATGCGGATGCTGGAACTGGATGGAACATCAAACAAAAAAACACTCGGTGCGAATGCGATCCTTGGCGTGTCATTAGCAACAGCTCATGCTGCTGCAGAACATTGTGGTGTACCGTTGTATCGCTATCTCGGTGGTACAACAGCAAGACTTCTGCCTGCCCCGATGATGAATATTATTAATGGTGGAGCTCATGCAGACAATCCTCTTGATGTGCAAGAGTTTATGGTGATGCCGTTAGGGTTCGATACATTCGATGAGGCTTTGCGTGCCGGCGTCGAGACGTTTCATGCTCTCAAAAAAGTATTAAGTGAAAAGGGTCTCGTTACTGCTGTTGGTGATGAAGGTGGCTTTGCACCACAGATTGG
>PKCL01000401.1 GCA_002862165.1 Planctomycetaceae bacterium | reverse complement strand
CTCTAGTGTGTTGAACCTGTTTTAATCATTACCGGTTTCGGAAATGTATCGTATCTCTGACATTACGCACGCGAAGAATTAAAATTCTGTCCCCGATAAACCACTGCAATGGATGCAATAAGTGAAATAAACGGGGAATATGGAGTGAGTTGTCGAAATTTTCGAGTTACGTTACAACGCACATATCCAAGTGGTTTTGGAATTTTTGTAAAGGTTGGCTGGAAAATTCTGGGGGCCGAAAGGTCTCAGGTTCAAGTCCTGTCGCCCCGACTGGTTCGGTGGACCTCGTATGCAAGGTACGAGTTTCGGAATTGGAATCCGACCGAACGACTTCTGGCACATCAGCGAATAACGTTGCCGGGTTCCTGTGATGTGCCCTGACCATCACGCAGCTCGTTCATGATGTCAGCAACGCTGGTGACATCATCAATCGTCTCAACACTTTTCCCGGCCTGAAAAAAGTCTTTGTAACGTGACCCTCTGAGGCTGGCCTTTTTAAGTTTCATTCCCGACACAATCGCGTAGAACGCACGCATCCAGTGTTTGGTCCGACGACCTTTCAGTAACTTTCTCGCCAGCCAGCCGGCCTTGAGCCCAAGTCGTTGAATGTACGGTGTATTGATGACCGAAACGGGCACGCCTGAGATTCTTTCAGTCAGAACAATGTCCGCCGCCTTGGCGGCAATAATCGCATTCTTATAGTCACCGTGTGCAGCGGCTTCTCTGCTGGCAATAAAGCGAGTTCCCATCTGAACGCCAAGGTAGCCAATTTCAAGGGCCTCCTGAAATGCCTGGTGGCCGCCCACACCGCCCGCACAGACTGTGGGCACCCCCAATGGTGAAATCTCATCGTAAAGAGCCTGCGGTGTGAGTTCACCAGCGTGACCGCCCGCGCGATTGTTGACACAGACAAATCCATCAACCCCATTGTCGAGTGCTTTCTTTGCATGCGTGGCATTGGTGACGTCATGAAAGACAATGCCGCCCACCTGCCTGGCTTTGTCTACGACCCAGCGAGGGTTTCCAAGTGCCGTCACAAAGAAACGGATGCCTTCTTCCAGCGAGATCTCCATCCATTCCTCAAGACGTTTCCGATAGGTACCGCTACTGCCCTCAACCAGCATGTTGACTCCAATCGGCTTGTTCGTCAGCGATCGGATGTACTGAAGCCCTGCGCGATAGTCGTAACCATACACGTACGTCAAACTAATCGGCTGCACGATCCCGATACCACCCGCCTCAGATGCTGCTGCAACTAGTTCAGGATTTGAACACGGATACATCGCGCCACAGATAATCGGGCTTTCAATCGCCAGAAGACGTGTGAACTCGTTTTCGTAGGAGTTGGCTGAGGTATTCATGGCACTGACATTCCCTGCTAATCGATGATTCGTCATGCGATGTCCTGTTGCAGCAGCCAGTCCTCCAGTGTCACATGTACGATGCTAGGCGCTCGCAATAGATTCGTTCGTTTTGGTAACACGGCAGACAGCCATCCGTACTGAACGATTCTTGATAGCGTATGCATTGGTAGCCGGTCTTTCGTAAGTAACTCCACATTCGCAGCCAGTCGGCCAAACGTTGCAGGAATAATGTTGGGTTGCGGCCCGATATGGATGACCGTTTCCACACCGCGTGCCAGTGTTGCATCGACGGCCTCCCAAAGCAGTTGCGGCTTGTCGATCCACTGAGCAACAACATCCCGGGTGTTGTCGCCGTCATAGCTGAAAGCACCAGTAGCCATCGAAAACAGAGGAGTTGTGGGCGAGGTGAACCCACCTTCAATGGTATGCATCAGAAATTGAGCGCGATCCGTGATGTTTCGCTGCCACACAATGGGCGTATGCAGCGGAGGCCATTTGTCGTCATTCACCCTGACAGAAATACGTTCTGTGGTGATTTCTCCCTTACGTTCTTTCAATCGCTGAACCGTGTTTTTCTGGCCGATCAGTAGCATCGAGTTCGGAGCCAGAAACGTTGACACACCAATTACCCCATTCCCCTCAGCATTAATCTCCGCGCAAAGCCGGTGCACATTTTTGCGTGGAATAAATTTTCCAGAACGGGAGAACAAGACACACAGGGTGACGTCGTCCGCAAGTTCAGCAGCGTCCCGAGACATCATGAGCGGAATCTTGAGTGCGTCATCCAGCGTTAACACACCGCCAGCAGTTAGCGCAGTCAGTTCACCGAGGCTAAAACCGTACATCATGTTTGCGTCAGTAAGTGAGATCTCAAAGAATGTTTCGAGAATTTCAAGCTGTGCCAGTTCCATGGTGACAATGAGCGCAATCGACTCGTGGTACTCTTTAAGAGTGGCTTCTTTTTCAAGTCGAACTCGTTGAGCCAGGTCGACTGGGAACTTCATTACGTCAGTGCAGATGTCACTCGCACGCTGAAGGTATTTTTCAACGATCTGTCCGTACTTCGGGTGACGGAGCAGTTCTGGTGTTCTTCCGAGGTTCGTCGCATTGTAACCCCGAAACGCAAAGGCGGTTTTGCCAAGTCCTTTGGCTAACGTGTCGCGAGTCAGAGTTGGGGGTGTTTGGGTGTTGTCGTTCATCTTGTTTAACAGTCGTCGGGTTTGATTGGGGCTGATTTCAGCAAGTTATGGTCGCACCTCGTGCGGTCGGTCATTCGCAGACGGCAGGTCCATTGAAAACAAACCGCTCTTCCTTGTTATCAACCCGAGCCACACAGGTCTTTCGTTTTGGCGGCGTTCCATTTTGCTGGCTCTCCATTCCTGCCAGCTTTCAGTCTCTGCTGGGTATCAGTTTGGGGCGATCTCGTCTTCAAGCCATTCAAATTTCCCTTGCATGAAGCTCTTGTTCAGTTTGAGTGTCGCGGCGTCATTGTTGCAGCCGATGTCACGGAAGAGTTTTCCAATTCGTACTGTGGCTTCTTTGCAATAGTAGTCCGCGAGTTCAACCGCATTTCGGGCATTCGGTCCGTCTGCTTGTAGGCTGTCTGCATATGAGCACGCCGCTGACATGATGAACAGCTCCGTTCCGATCTGCACGAAGCGGTTAATCAACAGTTGCTTCTCCGCCATTTTTTTCTGATGGACTGCCATTTTGTGGAACAGAGTGCGAGACATTTTCTTGCTGAGTCGCGCAACCGTTCTCATGTGGCGATTTAGCCGGTCATCCATGCCGAATTGACTGGTGGACAGCACCGGTATCCAAAGCGTTGGATACCACAAAGCATAGGCTTTCATCATCTTGAATAATGCCACGGCCTTGCTACCGAGTGACACACCAGGTTTGAAGAGTGCACCAATATGCTGCAGATGGAAATCCAGTGCTTCACGCGCGATGAACAGATGCATGATCTCCGATGAACCTTCGAAAATAAGATTCACGCGAGAATCTCTGAGCAATCGTTCAATCGCAATTCCTTCCTCGCCTCGTGCTCGTAGTGAATCCGCTGTTTCGAATCCGCGGCCGCCTCGGATTTGCAGCGTCTGCTGCAAGATTTCATAGTGGGCTACGGTGTTAAACAGTTTGGCGATAGCCGCTTCCAGCCGAATGTCAAAGTGTTTGTTGTCCGCCATCGTGGAGGCCACCTTCCAGACAGCGTCCATCGCGAATGTGTCTGAGGCAATCTTTGCCTGTTTGCCAGCAATCGTTTCATGTTCGCCAATCGGATGTCCCCACTGAACGCGTTCATTCGTCCATTTTCGATTGATCTTCATGCACCATTTGCTGCTGCCAGTAACGCCTGCTGGTATTGAAAGTCGTCCGGTGTTGAGTGTCTTGAGCGCCAATCGCAGGCCATCGCCTTCTTCCAGAATCATGTTCTCCTTCGGGATTTTGACGTCTGTAAATCGGATCACACCGTTGTAGAGTGCCTTCAGTCCCATGAATCGGCAGCGGTGCACAACTTCAACACCCGGCGTGTCCATTTCGACGAGGAACGCGGTGATCTGCTTGCGTTCTTTACCTCGCACAATTTTTGGCGGTGTGACGGCCATAACGACGATAACGTTCGCTTTCGTGCCGTTCGTGCACCAGAGTTTCTCACCGTTGATGACGTAATGCGAACCGTCTTCTGTCAGTGTCGCCGTTGTTGTCATCGCTCGTGGATCGGAGCCGGCATTGGCTTCTGTCAGTGCAAATGCAGAAATTGCCCCATCTCGAAAACGAGGAAGAAATTTTTCTTTCTGCTCGTCTGTTCCAAACAGCAGTAGTGGCTGCGGAACACCGATACTTTGATGCGCGGACAGCAGGGCGGTCAGGTTACCGCAGTAACTTCCCGTCAGGTGCAGGGCCCGGTTGTAGTTGACCTGGCTTAAGCCGAGCCCGTTGTATTGCTTAGGGATTTTCATCGCAAAACATCCGAGTTCTGCAAGTCCCTTCAGCACGCTGTCGGGAATCTCACCCGTTTTGTCGACTTCATCAGCGTCGTAGTTTGCTTCCAGATATGCTTCAAGCTTCTCTAGAAATTCATCACCGAGCTTTTTATCTTCGTCCGACTGACGGGGAAAAGGATGCATCAGATCCCACTTGACTTTTCCTTGATACAACAGCGCAGCAAAGCTTGGATGAACCCATTCGGTCTCCCGCGAATCCTCAGCGAATTCCAGCGAGGCCCGTGCTTCTTTGCCAATATTTTTATCGAACATACTCATAATGCACCTGCCTCTTTCCGTTGTGTTGCACGTGTTTCCTGTGTGAATTGCATAGCTTTACGACGGGTAGAACGTGTCGTTTGTTTCCGCCATGCTCAACAGCAGTTGACTTGGTTCGAATCGATGCTGATCGAATCTATCTTGGAAGTTTTTGAGGTCCGCGACGATATGTTTCACGCCCACTGAATCCGCATATCGCAGCAAGCCACCTCGGAACGGCGGAAACCCAGTGCCGTAAATCATGCCCACATCAATCGTGCTGGCAGACTCAACAACGCCTTCTTCAAGACATCGGGAGGCTTCGTTAATCATGATGTAGACCAGACGTTTGAGTGTGACGTCATCGT
>PKCL01000247.1 GCA_002862165.1 Planctomycetaceae bacterium | reverse complement strand
CCAATTTCTTAATGTTCATGTTTCCCAACTTCATCCGATGAATCAGAAGATGCAGCTTTTTCTAAAAGCAAAACATCAGAATTACGAGCCATATGAAGCGCTCGTTCCTGCGAAACCATACGATTCCGGAGACCGATGTCTGGTATCAGCATGATTGCAAGAAAAATTGCCATCATAGCTGCTGGAATTGTCAGGACATACTTCCAGTTTGCCTCCTGAAGAACGTGCATAAAAAAGAGGACAACCAGCAGGGCCTTGGTACATGAAACTGCCATCATGAAAGCCCAGCCAACCTGAGGCTCATCTTTCCACGGCCAATACGATGAGTATGTCAAGAAAGACATTGTTGTTAAGAAACAAAGAGCAGCAAATACAGCCATGTATTGCATAATTCCACCGTGCTCTTCGTGCGACTGCTGGCCATCTTCTCCACTAGCATCAATTTCTTCAGGCAACCTACCGGGTGACGTGACTGGGCCATGGGTGACATTCGAACTGTTGTCAGCTTCTGAATTATTCATAATTGCTTTCTTGCAACGCTCGTAAAGTACTTTCAGGAAATAAATTTAAAACAGGTAGAGAAGTGGAAAAAGAAAAATCCAAACGAGATCGACAAAATGCCAATAAAGACCTGCGTTCTCAATCATACCGGCTCTTTGAGGGCCCAATTCATAAAGAAGTATGATGCCAAATACAATTAAGCCAACGATGACATGAATTGCGTGAAATCCGGTGAGGAAGAAATAGGTGCTCGCCCACATATTTCCTCCTGGTATAACTGCTGGCAATTGAAGCCATGCAAACGTGTCATTAAGGCCACCGCCATGACCGTGGCCATCTGCGCCTTCTCCCGGCAACGGCATAATCTGATCCGCGACCACCGCTAAGTCGAATGCCTGTTGATCCGGGTTAGCTACCATCTCTCTGACTTGCTTAAGTCTCCGGCGACCTGTTAACTCGGCCTCTGAAAGCTCACCTTCGGGCCGCGCATCGAGTTCCTTCATTTTAGCTAGGATAGCTGGATCACTCAGTCTTGCCCGCACAGCTGAGCCGTAATACAGATCAGGGCGCTCATAAATTCGACCACGTGGAGCCCACGGATAAATACCGTGATCGAATTTTGATGAATACTCGTAGGCTTTCACGCCAAGGAAAAGAGACCCGAGCACAAGCGTGATAAGCATCCAACCTTTTGCAAGTGATCGCTTGTTTGCCCTCGCCGCTTCAAGTGCTAGCACAACGGTGACACTTGAACAAATAAGCACAAACGTATTGAACGCACCGATCGGCTCACTGAGATGAACATGGTGGGGTTTCGGCCATACCGCCGCACCGAAGCGCAAAACAACATAACTGCCAAGCAAGGCCGCAAAAAACATGATTTCTGTTGACAGGAATAGCCACATAATGAGCTTGCCACGAGAAAGTGGCAGACCTGGCTGATACTGAAGGACTGGTCCATGATGTCCGTGACTTTCATGTCCAATCGATGCAGCTGGTGAATTCATAGAACCTGTAGGATGTTGAAAGACTTGGGAAGTAAATTTGAAGCCAAAAGAACATTAACCGGACAATACTTTTGGGATGCTAAAGGCAATTGCCGACGTCATAAGGATCAAAAGCACACCAAGCGAAGCGAACAAGAGTATACGAGCGGATCGATCATCCCGCCGAAAAGCGAAGTTTATGGAAACAAGCACATAGATGGTAGATGCCAATGCTGCAGCAAGAAACATACGAATACTACCTGAAGGCACTGCCATCGACAGACTCACAGGAACCATAGCGAGAGATGCTGCCAATGATTGGCCTGCTGCTCGTAAGCCACTTGGGTCGGTGACCGTGAGCATTTTGAGACCAGCACGACGGTATTGATCACGATAGAGCCAGGCGATTGCCATGAAATGCGGGAATTGCCACAAGTAAAGCACTGTACCGAGAGCAGCTACTGCCAGCGTGGCTGAAACATTCCCTGTGAGAAATTGCTTCTGGCCATCAACAGCAAACCACCCAATTGCTATCGGAAGGCTTCCGGCCACCGCACCAACCGCCGTATTAAGTGGCGTAATTTTTTTAAGCGGTGTGTAGACAGTCACATAAAGTATCCACGTGAGTATCGCCGCACCGGCGGCCTGCCAGTTTCCTGCCAACCACACGCACCCACTACCCCCTAAAAAACTTACGGCAACAAGCATCCAAGCGGATCGTTGTGACAGGCGACCAGCGGCAAGAGGGCGTGTCTCGGTACGAGGCATCAGCCTGTCTGTACGTCTCTCGAGAATCTGATTGGCAATACTCGAACTCGCTGCTACGGCAGCCGTGCCAACTAGAACACCAACAACAGACACCCAATTCAATTCTCGTGAACCTGATGTAAGCCACATGGCAGCGAACACGGTCACAAGTACCATCATCGCGATACGCGGCCTAACAAGTTGAGAGGCATCAGCAAACACCGAGTAGTTTGCTGCAATGCGAGGCATAGCTGAAGTATCGGTCATGACCGTTACGTGCCCAGAGCCTTCAAGATGGTGATGAGTAGCAAGCCGATTCATGCAATCACCCTCTGTCGAGAAACGAACGTGGCACCAGCTGTATTCGGCAATCCACCACTCAAAATACACAACACCACACTTGCTCCAAGGATCATCATTCCAAGGACTACATGGCCTGTCACAATGAGTGATGACAGACCACTTCTAGCAACAACTACGGTCGATGTCTCAGGTACTCTAATGGCAATGGAATCTGGCAACAATCCAAGCGGCAGACCCCAGCTCACAACCCACGCCGCGAACCCGAGAAGCACTTGCATACACACGAAAAAAAGTATTGTTGATGACAAAAAACGCCGTCCAAAACCACGAGTGCAGACAGAGGGCAGCAGACCAAATGATTCACCAACTGCAGCCAGACTTAGTACCACTACCGTTGCAGCACCTATAAGATGAAATGCCACAAGCCAGCGAAAAGCGTTCGGACCAATTGCTGAATCCAAGTGCCGCAGTTGCGCCCCTGCTACCAGCTGCATGTATGAGGCAAACATAAGACCACTTGCCAGCCAACTACCAAGGGCCATTCCTCCATGAAATTCACCTGCCCTGGAAGGCCTTGTTTGGAACCGACGTGATGTCAACGTTGCTGTGGCCACAGCAACTGAAAAAAATAGCGGCCCCGTACACGCATGAATCTTTGCAACCGTCTTGTCATCAAGTAAAACGCGAAGCCCACCGAGTAATCCTTGAAGTACCACAAGAAAAACTGCCGCGACAACCAACCAGCGAACCGCAGGAGTCTGCTTTGTTTTCCAGACAATAACTGCGAGAATAAGTGAAATGACACCGACAGAAGCTCCGAGAAGCCGGTGACCGTGCTCTAAGAAAAGATCCCAAGGCCCGTAAAACCACTCAGCAAAAGGAAACAGGAACATGTTATGTCCGTATGTCCCTGGCCAATCAGGCACAGCCATCGCTGCCTCATAGGTCGTTACAAGTGCACCAAATGTCAGAAGGACACCAGTCACAGCAACGAGACAGCAAGCAATCCAATGGGCCACATTTGGGCCTCTGACTGCGATGGATTGCGAACTCGTTATTTCTTGCATGAGATCAAATGAACAAAGGGATGACTACTTAGTGAGCGGCGGCGGCGGCGGCCGTTGCCGCCGAATTAGGAGGATCCGTCTGCATGAGATGATCAGATTCAATTCCCGGGACGGAATACTCGTACGGCCCACGATGAACAATTGGCTGAAAGTCAAAGTTTCCATGGCCCGGCGGACTTGGAGCAGTCCATTCTAGCGTATTTGAATTCCAAGGATTTCGACCAGCTATTGGTCCATAAAACATGCTCCAGAAAAAATTCACGGCAAAAATAATCTGAGTCGCAACCATACCCATAGCACAATATGTCATGAACGCATTGAGCGGCTGTAGATGATGGAAGGTTTCATAGTGATAAGCATCTGCGAGCCTTCGGGGAAAACCGACCGCTCCCAAGATATGCATCGTGAAAAACGTACCGTTCAGGAAAATGAAGGTGAGAAAGAAATGCACCTTCCCCCAGAACTCATTCATTGTTCGCCCAAACATTTTGGGAAACCAGAAATAAATGGCGGCCCAGACACCCATTGCCGTCCCTGCGAAGAGGACATAATGAAAATGAGCCACGATGAAATATGTATCGTGAATGAAAATATCAACTGGCGTGGCTGCCATAAAAATACCAGACAAACCACCAATGATGAACATCGAAACGAACGACAACGCAAACAGCATCGACGTCGTAAATTGAATCTTGCCACCCCAGATTGTTCCGAGCCAATTAAATGTTTTTACAGCACTCGGCAGAGCAATCATCATCGTGGAGACCATAAAGGTAACCCCAAGAGCTGGATTCATGCCCGACATGAACATATGGTGCCCCCATACTATAAATCCTAGACCAGCTATACCTGCTACCGAATAGACCATCGGGCGGTAACCAAACAATGGCTTTCTCGCGAAGCACGTCAGAATGTCTGAGACCATTCCCATTGCTGGCAGAATCATGATGTACACGGCCGGGTGGCTATAAAACCAAAACAGATGCTGCCACAGGAGCGGCTGCCCACCCCCTGCTGTTGCAACGGCGTTGTTTACGATGTTGCCCTCAGGAGTGAAAAACCCGGTTCCAAGGGATCTATCAGCTAACTGCATGAAACCCGCTGCGGTGAGAACAGGTAGTGCAAAAGCCTGCAAAACAGCCGTAATAAACATTGACCAAATAGTCATTGGCAGGCGGAACATCGTCATGCCTGGTGCCCGCATCAGAATTATTGTGGTCATGTAATTCACACTTCCAAGCATCGAGGACACACCAACGAAAGTAAGTCCAATAAGCCAAAGTGTTTGGCCCCACCCAGCACCGGGAGACGAATTCACGTTTGTTGAAAGCGTAGGATAACTTGTCCAGCCACTTGAAGCCGCCCCGCCTTCAACAAAGAAACTGGCTCCGAACGCAATAAACGCTGGCCACATGAACCAATAGCTCAGCAT
>PKCL01000432.1 GCA_002862165.1 Planctomycetaceae bacterium | reverse complement strand
CACCAACACCAACGAACATCTGAATAAATTCACTTCCCGAAATTGAAAAGAATGGAACGGCAGCTTCACCTGCAACGGCTCTGGCTAGAAGTGTTTTCCCGGTGCCGGGAGGTCCCATTAAAAGAACGCCCTTTGGGACTCGTCCACCAAGTCGTTGAAATTTTTTCGGATCCTTGAGGAATTCAACAATCTCCTTGAGATCTTCTTTAACACCCTCGAGTCCCGCAACATCAGCGAACGTTGTCTGCTTGTCTTCTGCATTAAATCGTTTTGCGGGTGACTTTGTGAAATTTCCAAGGAAGCCAGAACCGCCGAGCGGGTCGCGTGCTCGGCGCATTGAAATATAGAATGCCCCCATGAGCAAAAGAGGAATCAGGAAATAGATGCCAAGGAGCACACCAGTGCCGTCGGTTGGCTGCTTGACTGTGGTGCGTACGTTATGCTTCAAGAGAAGAGTGTCGAGCCCGTCACCTACGAGATATTGAGAGACTTCAACTGTGAACAGCCGGGTTTCCTCAGGGGCTTCAATGCGTTCTTTCGGTGGGGCACTTTTGAATGTTCCCCGAACAGTGCTTCCGGTTATTTCAACGTTGTCCACATTGTCCGCTTCGACCTCGTGAATGAATTGGTCATAGCTAATCTGGAAAGCCGCCGTAGCCTGTTCCCGGAAAAGCACTGTGATGAATGCCAGTCCGAGGAGTATGAGGAGAACAACAGCAGGTCCACCCATTGGTTTTCCGAACAACTTGGGAGTGGTATTCGGTAGTGTTGGTCGTTTTGCCGGTTCCGGTGTCGGCGCTGTGTCCATTGAGTGAGATTCCTGTTCAAAAGTAGTAGGTTGCGTTCCGCACGAAGAGCCTATGAATGGCACCTCATACAGTTTAGCAGGGTATAGAATGTCTGGATGGTAAGACGAGTAGGAACTAAATTTTACTATAAGGAAATAAGCCTAATGTGTTTGGAGTCCCAGAAGGAGGTGGCCACGAAACCCTCGGGCTATGGGGTTGTTGCAATCATTCGGCGAGAAAATTTGTTTCTTGCAATCCGGAGGGGAGAAAGTCTCCGCGCAGGTGGCATGGTGTGTTTTCCGGGTGGTCATATTGAGAAAGGAGAACGCGAGGAGGAGGCTGTTATTCGTGAATGCCGTGAAGAACTTTCAATTGATGTGTCACCTCAAGAGGAGGTTTGGAAAAGTGTGACGGATTGGGGGACAGCACTGTCGTGGTGGACGGCTGACCTGCTCGATCCTTTTTGTCCGATACCGCACCCAATCGAAGTGCAGGAATATTTCTGGCTCTCACTCGATGACATGATCAGGCATCCTGATCTGCTTCAAGGGAATCAAAAGTTTCTTGAAGATGTAAAGTCGGGAGTCATTCAGTTTTGATTCACTCAGTTGCAGGCCAACCAGCTTTACGTCAACCAGCTTGACACCATTCAGGTTGCATCGTTCAGAGATCTACTCGCTGGGCTTTGCTGTGCCCTTTTTCTCTTTGAATGGGAGTCGAAGAAGAGGAAATTCTTCGGGAGTTAATTTCTCAAGCTGTAATCCCGGTGTCAGCGTAGGAAGTGGAAGTTGGGGTGGATTTTCTGCCTGCTCGAGAAGGCGTCGAAGACGATTCGGCTGTTTGGCCAACGATCTCTGATGCTGTGGCTGTGTAAAATGAGTCGGTGTCACAGTCTGTGTCTGAAGATCAAGAATCGACTTTTTTGGCTCTGGTTCTATCGCTGGGTTTCGTGATGGTTCTGGCGCTGGGGCTGGCGATGTGTGGCGAGGTAATGAAGCGATCCATGTCACAAGTGATTCTTGTTCGCGTGCTGTGAGAAGTGGTTTGTTCTTCACAGGTTTATTTTCTTTTGTGTTGTGATGATCGAGAATGAATGCAAGGGCCTGAGTGTCTTCTGCATTGTGCATGACGGATGAAGTGACGCTCTCAAGATTCATGAGCGTTGTTTTACGATTGACGCGTCCATGGACCGGCCCGCGGATAAGTTTTGGTTCCGTGCCTTGCGTACCACCATGGCACGCCCCTGCGGCACAACGGTTCAGCAGAAGCGGTTGGATTGCTCGGGTGAAACTCCCGACAATGGCCGGAGACACATCTGAAGTGCTCAAGTCATCTGCGACTGCCTGAGAACTTAATGCCAGAGAACTCAATGCCAGAGAACTCAAGAAGAACAGTGCAAAAAAAGCCAGTCCAGTGTGTTGTCGGTAGCCATTCTGCATGTCTTCAGCAATCGGAAGGAGTGATAGAGAAGTCGATTGCGAAGACACTAGGCGGATTATGAGGTGGGATCAATGTCATCCAGACGGTCGCAAAGGGCGTTGGATTCCGCGGTAGTAAGGTGGGCTGGCGAAGTTACCTTGAGAACGGTACAAAATATTAAGAGCATCTATTTTGAAACGTTGCTGTGGTATTTAAGGTTCGAAGTAACACATTGGAGTACAACGAATGGACCAGACGTTCGTAATGTTTAAGCCTGACTGTATTGAACGGGGCCTTTTAACCAAGATCATGAGCCGGTTTGAGGATAAGGGACTTCAGCTCGTTGCTTTGAAAATGCTCCGAGTCACGCCTGATCTTGCGAAGCAGCATTATGCTGAGCATGTCGAAAAACCGTTCTACCCAAGTCTTGAATCCTTCATAACTGCATCGCCAGTTGTTGCTGCGATTTATGAAGGACTCGATGTTGTGCGAGTGGTTCGTGAAATGCTTGGCGCGACAAGCGGTTTGAAGGCAACCGCGGGAACAATCCGTGGTGATTTCTCGGCAAGCCGTCAGATGAATCTTGTGCATGCGTCAGACTCAGCAGAGTCAGCCGCCCGAGAGATTGGCATCTACTTTGATGCAACAGAAATTGTCGCATGGAAACCACGATGCGACGATATGCTTCGGGCTGCGGACGAGGCCTAGGTGCACGCGGGGTGCGTTTTCTGAAATAGGCCGAAAGGGCCCCGTTTCATTTGCTGGCCGCTGACCAGAGATCAAGATGGGTCGTGTCAGGTGCAGGGAAAATATCTTCCGGAAGTACTGTTGAAAGTAGCCGGCTATTTTTTTCCTTTGGTTTTGCAGTGAGGCCAAACCCGAGGAGTCTTTTCCAGCGGCAATGGTTTTTGTCGAGAGAGTAGCCGCGGGCAGTGTTGTAGTACTCGCTGTTCGGGTGTTCTTGAGGAATACCAAGAGTAAGTAGTTCCGACGGAACAAATCGGTACAGGTCGGTTGAAATTATTTCCTGACCTGTCGCGGTGTCTTCCATGAGAAATACCGGATGTGAACCTGGTACTGGTTGAGCGAAAAGATAAGTTGCCGGTTCGGTTCCTGCCGGTGGGTTTTCAACGACCTTGTTATCTACAAGATATACCGGCACTCGCGGTGTATCAGAGCGAGAAAATTCAACGAGACCGTAATCAATGTCGTCGACGAGTGATTGGGCGATGCTATTTGCTTTATCATGTTGGTTGACGACCAGAAAGGAGCGGTACCAGATGCTTTCGCCGGGGCGGAGCGTCATGCTGGGAATCATTTCAATCACATCGTAATTCCGAAACGAGTTTTCAGGTCGGGTCTCCCAATCTTTCCAGATGCTGTCGTACAGTTGTGGGTAATGGGCAAGAAAGTCTCGCAGGATACCTCCGCTGCGTTGACAGTATGGTTCACCTCGTTTTGCTTTGGCCTGTTCCTCCTCGAGGTGTTTGTCACGGCCGAATACGAGAGCAAGGCTCGAGGCATTATTGTCTTCTGACACGCTTGCGATTTTCCAACCCCCGGTTTTTCGTAGAGACACTGTGCCCCCAGGTTTTTCAGGTGTAAAAAATGAACTTCTTGGTTTGAGGGTGTTATCAGGCAGGCTTATGGCATGGTGAGGGAGGCTCGTGTGCCGCGTGCCGCCCCAGGGGGCATTGAGAAAATCAAAAACAATGTCTTCGCGAGCGCTGAAGTTATGGACAACCCAGGTGAGTTCAATGATGCCGTTGCCGATATCTCGAACCTGGTTGTAATACAAGATTGGTGAGCGGTGGATGGTCCGGACCTGTGGCACAAGTCCCCAGGTGAGAGAACGATACGCTCGCTGATCTTCGGTGGAGCTTGCAGCGAGCATTGGACAGTACAGGTTCTTTATTGACTGGCTGTCAGGGATATAAGCCCCTGAATTGTGAATGAAAAATGTGTTTCTGTACGGTAGGGCAGTCAATGCCTCGAGGGCACTCTCTGGAACTGTGCCACTACGTTTCAAAGCCTTTGTTCCGTTGTATCGACTGCATACAGTCACGAACTGCCAGACCTCATCGTTCCATGGTGAACGGCTTGGCCCTTTGCCAGTACAAGACGGCGGCACGCTTTCGCCGAATGGTCCTCGCAGGGAATAGATCTGTCCACCTTTGCCAATACGAAGCGTAAAGGAATTATTCTCATCCTGATCGTGTTGAATCTGGGCATGAAACACCTGTTTTTCATCAAGGCCTTCAGCCCAGAGGCTCGTACTCGGCGTGTAGTCGA
This sequence comes from Planctomycetaceae bacterium, assembly GCA_002862165.1. Taxonomy (GTDB): domain Bacteria; phylum Planctomycetota; class Planctomycetia; order Pirellulales; family UBA1268; genus UBA1268. The sequence continues at coordinate 597 of PKCL01000432.1, read as the reverse complement.
GAGAAATTGATGTCCGCCCTTGTGTGTCCTTGCTCGCGGTTGCAACTGATGGCGGAAAAACATCAAGTAACGTTTGGTCGGTGCTTTCTGCAGCAGATGCCGTTATTGATTCAAGGAAGCAGAAGTTCAAAAGGTAGAAGAGGCAGCCGAAAGTGATCCAGTGGGCAAGGAATGCAAGGCAGCAAAATTGTTTCATAAGACGTTGTGAGGAAGATCAAGAGAATGCTGCGTTGACAGCAATGGAGGTGGGCAGGAGTGAAGACATTTATACTCATAAAATGATTGCGAGGAGTCAATCATGTGTATGCCCGATCAATCCTCATCGGCCGTCGCGTTGTGACGTGAAGCACTATGTGTTTGGTAAGATACCTTTTTGATATGCCTGGCTCACGGCAGCCGGTGCGTTTGAAACACCAAGCTTTTTGTAGATATGTGAGACGTGTGTGTCGACGGTTGAATACCCGATGCCGAGTTGCGTCGCGATCTCCTTTTTCACGCATCCCTTTCCGAGTAGAACCAGGATCTCATTCTCACGTTCTGTTAAGCCGTTTACGTTGTCAGGCTTTTTTGCCGTCATTTTCGTCAAAATAAACTGAG
>PKCL01000494.1 GCA_002862165.1 Planctomycetaceae bacterium | reverse complement strand
CGTTCCTGGAACACCGTTCATTAAAACAGGCAGCGGATCTTCAAAAATTGCAACAGGCTGTCCTGAACGAACCGCAGTTACAAAATTATTCATCTGTTCTGGGCCAAGACTTGATGGCTGTACAACCATCAGGACGTCATATACCTCAGTCATAGGAACCGCAGGATCAACCTGCACAACTTCGTATTGTTTCTCAAGCTCTTCTAAAACAGGCTGCCGAGGACGCTGCTGGCCAGTCGTCATATCGAAGCCTCCAAAAAGGTCGGCATCCGTTGTAACGACTCCAAGACGCTTCCTCTTCTGCTCCGCCACCGTGCATATTGAACGAATAAGCTCGTATTCGACCGGAGTTCCCCGATCAAAAAATGGCACTACAACTTTTTCTAGACCACAAGTGAAGGCACAACCAAGAAAAATATCCTCGTCTCGAAATGCTCCTCGCTCTCTGGACAAAACCGTAACTGGTTCAATACCGAACTGTTGGCTTGCCAATGAAGCGGCCTCTGTCTTTGTTTCAGTCTCCACTACGTCGACACGTAACTTTCCACCACTCAGACGCTGAAACTGCCGCAGCATATTAAGTAATGTCAATCGTGTTTGAGCGTAATCCTCAGGAACCGCAGGACTCACATAGGCAGTAACCTCAATAGCTTGCTCTGCCTCCAGTTCTGATAGCAATTTCTTTGTATCACGCGACAAGGAACTGATCTGTTCAGCTGAAAGATCCGCTCGCACGTCATATGCTCTTAACGTCAGCACGATACCAAGAGCAGCGACAGCGAGCCCCACAGTTCGCACAATAAAATGAGTTCCCATTCTCGCGCCATCTCGTCGACCCGTCCAATGACGACGGCCAATCAAAACCATCGAAACATAAAGACACACAGTCACAATGCCCAGAAAGTAGCCCATGGCTGAAAGACTGACTATGCCTCGACCGAAATCAATGAAATTCTCGGTCAGACTCCAAGAACGGACCAATGAAGCGGACTTTGGCCCCATGACACTACTAGCCTGATCAGCAACAACCAACGGAGCGTTCAGGGCTAGGCCGAGGATAAACGACACGGTCAGATTGCTCGTCAAAAAGCTTGCGACCATACCAATTGCTAGCATTGCCAGACCGACAAACCAGTAGCCCAAATAATTTGTGAAAAAGAGTCCCGGATCCGGATTGCCCCAAATTTGTAAAATAATCAGATTGCACACATACGAAAAAATAAGCGCTACGGTGTAAATACCAACAGCCGAAAGGTATTTTCCTACCACAACTTCGATGTCACTTGCCGGAATAGTCAGAATTAATTCATCCGTTCCCTGCCGACGTTCATCTGCCCAAACACTCATCGTGATTGCAGGAATAAAAACAAGCAAGATATACGGCAAATAACGATTCAGTTGATCAAGATTCGCAAGATTAGAGTTAAAAAACTCCGGTGGCCAAAAGGCGGCAAGAGAACCGAGCAGAACGAACACGCATATGAATACATATCCAGTTGGATTTGAAAAATAAGAAACAAAGTTTCGCTTGAAAACTGCATCGAGCACGTACCACTTCATTGCCAACTAATTCCTTTTCTACGAGTCAATGACGGTTCAAATATATAATTCATTAATCAACGATCCGAGGCCATTCTTCTAGAAACAAGGTGCGCTACTTCAAACTATTTTCTTGCAGGAAATGACGTTCGCTTAGAAGTTCATCTCATGATGCTCGTGTCAATTCATAAAACCGTTCGTCGAGTCGCTCCCCTCCGGCCGTAAGTTCTGTCGGAGTTCCGTCGAACCGCATGCGTCCCTCTGCAATAAGAATAACCCTGTCAGCCATTGCCTCTACTTCTTGCAGAATATGAGTAGAAAGCAATACTGTTTTTTCTTGACCTAACCTTCGAATTGTTTCTCTTACTTCGCGAATTTGATTTGGATCAAGCCCACTGGTTGGTTCGTCGAGTATCAAGACATCCGGCTCATGCAAAAGCACCTGGGCCATTCCGACGCGTTGACGAAACCCTTTGGACAACTTACCGATCGCTTTTCCAATCACACTGCCAAGTTCACACTGTTTCACTACCGCCTCAATCCGTTCTTCACGATACGGTGACTTAAGCCCACGTGCATCAGCAAAAAACTCGAGCAATGTTCGAGGTGTCATATCAGGATAGAGTGGCCCATTCTCTGGAAGATATCCAAGTTTCTTTGCTGCTGCGAGTCGATCAACAGACATGTCATAGCCAGCGAGCATTGCCCGCCCTGCCGATGGAGCCAGATAGCCCGTAAGCATTTTCATCGTTGTACTCTTGCCGGCACCGTTGGGGCCTAAGAACGCAACGATTTCGCCTCGCGGTACACGAAATGAAATATCCTCGGCTGCAATAAAACTGCCGTAGTATTTACAAAGTCCACTCGCTTCTATCATCGCCTCAGACCTAGTCGACGTACCAGCGTCCGCGTCCTGTGGTGAATTATTTACTGTGGCGGTCATGTCTCATTCTCACTTCATTCGCATCGAACTATTTGGTTCTTAACATTAAATAAGAAGTCTCCTCAGTAGCTGCGACAGGGGAAACTTCTATTAAACTATATTTTATCGATTATCTCCGGCAAACAATCCCCTGTTGGTGAAACCGCAGGGGAACCGGATTCAATCGCTGTCTGCCACGGTTCGGCCACCCCCCGTTGCCAGCAAAGGTGGACTCGCCACTTCTCCAATGTCGCAGAACAGTCTGACCTTACGTGGACACCTCGAGTTTCAGTACGAACAAGAGCGGAATGGATCATCAGCCTGCCCACCTCAAGAAGATTCTGCAATTGCCATCCCTGAGGCCCTCGAAATTGCTGACGTAAAACATACTGACACCAACCGTCTACTGTTCGGAGAGCCTCTTGCAACGAGTCCCCAGATCGCTCGACACCAACATGACGCCACATCAAGCTTCGCAGAGAATTTCTTATATCAGAAAGGTCTAGTGGCTCTCCTTCAGGCGGATCCGCCGGATCAACAGTCCGTAGATGAGCAAGTGATGGAACCTCAAGAGCTTCATTCTCCTCACCTTCTCGATCTACTCCCTCGAGTTCATGATTTATTTGCTCACCCGCACGACTTCCAAAAACAAGACCCTCCAGGAGACTGTTGCTCGCGAGTCGATTCGCACCATGTAAGCCCGTTGAAGCCACCTCACCTGCTGCAAAGAGACGTGGCACGGACGTTTGACCATTTGAATCTACAGCTACTCCACCGATCATATAGTGAGCTCCGGGACGAACTGGGATTCGATCCGTCGCCAAATCAAGACCAAACTTCCTGCAGAGCTTTTCCATACCAGGAAATCTTTTTCGAACCATCTGACTTTCGAGATGGGAAAGATCGAGATATACATTTGAGTGCGATGTTCGGCGCATAACTTCTGTAATGGCTCGCGAGACAACATCGCGTGGCGCTAATTCAGCACGTGCATCAAACTCGGGCATGAATCGATGCCCTTCACGATCTACCAAATACGCCCCGGCTCCGCGTACCGCTTCCGTAATAAGACTTCGACTTCCACCAGCGATGTAAAGCACTGTGGGGTGGAACTGCATGAATTCCATATCCCGAACAACCGCGCCTGCCCGCCATGCAAGCGCAATGCCATCCCCACTTGCACCAGCTGGATTTGTAGACTCTCGAAATATCTGACCGGCTCCACCTGTTGCAAGAATTGTTCTCCGTGCCCAGATCATCGTCTTCCCTCGCTGGGGATGCCACACAAGAGCTCCTCTGCACACTCCTTGATGAGTGACCAGATCAATTGTGAAAGTCTCTGGCCAGACATTGATGTTCGACGTGTTTGTAGCTCGGTGTATCACAGCTCTCATGACTTCGCGGCCAGTAGCATCACCTAATGCGTGTACAATCCTGTGATGACTATGCCCCCCTTCCTTACCAAGCTCAAGTTCACCATCCCGTTGATCAAACCTGGTGCCCCACTGAATCAGTTCTGCAATTCGTACTGGTGCTTCACGAATAATTGAATCGACTACGTGCGGTTCACAAAGATCACCACCGGCAGTGATCGTGTCGGCAATGTGGTTATCAAACCGATCTGCCGGATCAATGACGCCAGCGATTCCACCTTGAGCCCACTGGCTTGATGAATCATCCAAATTGTCCTTGTTAATTACAAGCACTGAACGATTTGGCTCAACTGCTAAAGCTGCCCGCAGACCTGCAAGACCTCCACCGAGCACCAATACATCGGTAAACCAATGGGGCACTCGCCTTCGATCGAAGGCGACTAAGTATCGGGTCCCAGAAAACTCACTATTCATTCACATCCACCTGACGACTACTCGCGCCTTTCAGAAAAGCCTTGAACCTCTCACGATACTCGTACGGGGGCTGAGTACGACGGCTCTCTACTTCGACTCCTTTTTTGTCATCTACATTATTACGAGAAGACCTGACTCTGTCGGTTCGTAAACCTAAACTACGAAGTGTTTGCTCATAAGCTTGCTGTTGCCCTTGACTACCACTTACAGACGCTTTTTGCATGTTTTCCCAGCGACGCAAAAATGCTTCGGCTTGCTTTCGCGTCCAGCCGAGTTCTCTGAGCATATCATCATTTGTGGAACGAATGGAATCACGAAGGTGTTCCAATGCAAGATCTGTCGCCCGACGTACCGTTGAAAGATCCTGTGGTTCTGAATCTAAAACATCTGGTGCTGATTCCTTTTGCTGCGATTCTGTGGAGCCTCGCTGTCCTCCGCTCGTACCACCAGCGCCTGAGTCACTTCTTCCATTTTCTCCGGTAGGACGTGACGTCCCACCTTCGGCACTGGGACTGTCACTGCTTGAAGCACTCCCTGAACTTTGACCATCAGAACTATTCGTCGTACTGTTCTTTTCATTGCCTTCAGAATCAGTATCCGCACTCATCGAACCACCATCCTTGATACTCTCTGAGCCCTCACTACCAGACTGCTCCGAATTGCTGCCGCTACCTCCACCTTCACCACCTGGCTGCTTACCACCTGGCTGCTTACCACCTGGCTGCTTACCACCTGACTGCTCTCCACCTGACTGCTCTCCACCTGACTGCTTTCCACCTGACTGCTTACCACCTGACTGCTTTCCA
>PKCL01000403.1 GCA_002862165.1 Planctomycetaceae bacterium | reverse complement strand
CAGCTGCAACCACCATATGACTTCAGCACGTCTGCTTTCTCATGGAAGTCTCGCAGCAATACTGGATTGACTTCTGATTTCCGAGTACCCGTGCACTTCAAGAGGATCATGAGCACCAGTGCGATACATCAAAGGCTTTTGCAATTGATGCTCACAGAAGCCCAATCTTTTGTTGTTAGTGAATTTTGTCCAAACCCCTTTGTTTCAACCCCTCAGGCAAACAATTCTCTTCGCACTGTGCCTTTATTGGCTAACTCAAAGGGTCGGCCACTGGCGGCCTTTTCTTCGAGGTTTGGATCAATCCCAAGCCGCCATGCTATGGATGCGTTGAAATCTGTAACATCTATCACATTCTTGTCCGCATGCTTTCCGTCCGAAGTAGTCGTTCCGTAAATCTGACCGGCTTTTACACCAGCTCCTGCCATGAGACAAGTAAAACCATCGGGGTGATGATCCCGTCCAGCGTTGGGATTGACATCTGGCTTTCTGCCAAATTCTGTCGACACAACCACGAGCGTAGAATCCAGCAACCCCTTCTGGCCCAAATGGCTAAGCAGTGACGAAAGGCCGCTGTCTAATGCGTTGGCATTGGCAGGCATCCTGCCATAAATGTTGTCGTGGTAGTCCCACCCTCCCAGGTTCACTTTGACAAATCTGACTCCGCGCTCAACAAGGCGAGCCGCCAGAAGGCAACTGCGACTGAATTTACTCTTGCCGTATAATTTTGTAATCGCCGCATTTTCATTTTGCAGTTCAAAGGCATCGATATCTTTCGAGTTCATGAATCGCAATGAACCCGCATAGGTATCCACATACGACTGAGTGTCTTTCGTTCCAAAATTCTTTTGGAAGTCATCATTTAGAGCACTCAGGATATCGAGACGATTCCTGAAGGCCTTCTCTGCGACCGATTTGTTTCGATTGACGAAATCGATCCCCTTGTCGGGATCTTTGACCGGCAAGGCGGCCCACTGACCTGGAAAAAATCCTGCCGTTCCAGCGCGACCGCTGCCAACACTCACAAAGTTCGGGAGGCTGTCCCGCTGACTTGTCAGACTTTTGTTTACCCAAGCACCAAGCTCCGGATGAGTAACCGTCGCCCGCGGATTGTAGTTGGTCAGCATCTTATAAATACCAGCGGGATGAGCCCCCTGATCGGTCTTCATCGAGTTCAAAACAAGAATCTTGTCCATCTGCTTGGCCAACTTTGGATAGTAATTGCTAACCCGAACCCCGTCGGCATTACTCTTGATGATGGTCGACTTCCCCAAGACTGGCTTATCAACTTCAACATTAAAACTGTCGTACTGGCTCAATCCCCCTGAGAGGAATATGTAGATGACCGATTTGGCCTGCGCAGTTTGAGCAGACGCAGCAGTCGCATCCAAGAACGGCAACGACGCGCCCGCGAGACCCACACGGTAAACAAAATCTCTCCGGTCCATCTACCTATCTCCCAAACCTGAATTCATTGGAGTTGATCAACGCCCACATGACATCATCGGGTGCATTACCAAAAAGCGATTCTTCTGACTTCTTGGGCAGACGCCCAAGAATCGCTTTCCAGAGGATCTCCATTGTGTCTTTTCGTGTTGCAGCTTGACTAAGTTTGCGAACAACCAGCGCATCATCCGGAATACCCAATCCATTCATGAGAAACAGGATTTGCGGAATGTCTGGTTCTCGAGCAGCCCCGTCAATTACTTCGCGATTGGATTTACCCATCAGCATGGACACCCAATTCTCCTTGTAATTTCTTCCGAATGTGGACACCCGCCACAATTCATGTGGGCCCATATCCCCATTTCGCTTCATTGCTTCTCGTTCTTCACGATTTTGGAATTGCCCTCTCCCAGGCCCTTTGACGGAATACTCAACAAAGTCTTTTGCTTTCATGTTCTTTGACTTTTCATAGAAGTGAGTAAACCCATCCCAACGGAATTCAGTGGCCACGTATTTGTCGGGCGTCTCCGTCTTCAGGCTCAGGAATGAATCGACGATCACTTCCGCTGGCAATCGCCGCACGATCGGCCCATCGAGGACATAGCCTGAAGGAGAAGCATTTAACACCAGGGCTTTGCTTTGATAGGTATTACTATGAAAGAGGACGCTCAAAAACAATTTGGTGTCGTACTTCAATGCTTTCATGACACCAATCAGTTTTTCAGTAAGCGCGGGATGGTCTCCCATTTCTTCCACGGTTAATCCACCGAGCTGACCGACCAACTCTGTTCCCATGACCGCGTGCCACAAACGATTCACCGTGGCTTTCGTAAACATGGGATTCTTAGATGAGATCATCCAGTCAGCTAGGGAGCTACGTGAGTTGATCTCAGGGCCTAACTGATTCTTTGGAAGAGAGGCCAGCTTTGCCTTAGTTATCTCATAATTTACCTTCGGCATATTCCCAAAGAGTACGTCCGCCTCCATGACTTGGTGCGGCTCACCATCTTCGTACTGATAGTCATGAGGTAAACGCATGAAGCCAGTACCATTGCCATAAATGGCGGCATGCTTTACACGAATAGATTCCCGATAGACAATCCACTCATTGAAGTCCCTGTTCTTTAAAACATGACGATCTTTGGCGTAGATTTTTTTCTCATCTTGTGGCAGTGGATCCACACGCAGACGGGTCTTGGATGTAAACGCCGCCAGTTTATAGAAATCCTGCTGCGTCCAATCCTCATAAGGGTGGTCGTGACATTGAGCACATTCAATACTCATGCCCATAAATGTTTTGACGGAGTTAGCCAAATGATCGAGCGGCATGGTTTCGCGGGCATAGAATCCAGTAGCGCCGTTGCCCGGCTTATACAGTTCGCCGCTCGCGTTTACCAACTCATATGCCATCTGATCATATGGCTTATTGCTTCGGACGGCTTCTTTGATCCATTCAGAGAAATTGCCCGAGTGATGCAGTTTGTCACCTATATCCTTCACTCGCAGCAGATCGGCCCAATAGTTGTACCAGTGACTGTTGTAGCCCTTGGAATGCAGTAATTTTTCAATAAGAAGAGATCTTTTGTCAGGATTTTTATCACCGACAAAACTCTCCAGTTCAATAATTGTCGGGATGCGACCAATGGCATCAAGATAGATGCGGCGGCAAAATGTATAGTCATCGATCTGCCCGCGCGGTACCTGACCTTGCTTCTTCAACTCGGCGGCTACCAGCCGATCAATCGCTTGCGCAGAAGCTGAGATATCTACAGCTACCGCGACATTCTTTCCAGTAGCTCGTGAAGGCTCACCGGCGAGCAGCACAAACGAAACACAGAAACACAACCCGATTGCTATCCATGTCATCAAAAAACGCATCTTCAGAAAACCTGCTTATTACTCGTTGCGTGATTCACGTTTCATTGAACTTTGTTATTCATCGGACTTCTCGAACTGCCTCTCGAATAAACAAGGTCGCTGCGTGGCTTTCGTTACAAGGATCCTCGGAGCCGGGTGATCTAGCGAAAATGAAGAGATGCACCCCGCGTTCTGGTGTATTCCGCTCATGAGTTTGGTACATTCCTTTCACGGCTTCCAATCTTTAAGGATCTTGCCGCTGCTGTCGAGGAGTCGCAGTTTACTCATGGTTGCAGTGCCAGGTCCGTCGGCGATATCGATACGGAGTTGGTGGAGCTGCTCAGCAGTATCAATCTCAAGGCGAACTTCTTGAGCCTGACTACCGCCGATAACAGGAAATGTGATGGTTTCACCTCTCGGCAAAACGGCTTCTTTGTCAGTGGTGAAAAAGATCTCACCCTGCCCCTTCAAATCAGTTGTGAGTTCGAAGGCAAGACAATAAGGGCCAGCGGGTGAAATCGGTGCACCACGAAAATCCATTGTGATCCCGGGGTCGTCACCAGTGAAGGTCAGTTGAAATGCGTCTTTGGATTTTTCAAGTCGAGTATTTTTGCGGGCACGAATTGAATCACGGCTAGCTCTGGGCTTACGAACAGCCCTTGACTTACCCTTCTTGCCCGGCGCGGTGAGAAAGGGCTTGTCGGAGTCGCTGAAGACCGTCCATTGACTGTTGGATTTCGGCACTCGGGCCGAAAGCATCTTTGGGTTTGCAAGCGTGGAAGAATGAAGAACATCACGGCTCATGTTTTTCCATTTTGCAACCATAGCTGCGAGCCGCTCGGGTTCGGATGCAGCGAGATTATTATTCTCGGTACGGTCATTGGCCACGTTGTAGAGTTCCCACTCCTGCCCCTTGAAGCTGACAACTTTCCAGTCGCCGTCACGCAGTCCATAGTCGGAGGAAAACTGAAGATGGATGGGCTCTGCGCGATTGAGTTTTTTCCCTTCGAAGACAGGTCGAAGGGAAACTCCGGAAACGGGCCGAAGGTCACGTTGCGGATACTCACCGGGAATTGAGGTACCAGCTAGATCTACGAGAGTAGGAAAAACGTCAATCAAATGGGCGGGGGTATCGACAATGGCACCGGGTTTGGTCTTTAGTCCATCTGGCCAGTGGACGATGCCCGGAGAGCTAATACCGCCTTCGAATTGATTCTGCTTGTAAAAGCGAAAGGGTGCATTACGAGCCCAGGCCCACGGAGTGGAATCAGCCAGGGCGACGTCTCCGTTCGTGGGCTCAACATCGAGCAAGGGTTTCCGACGATCGTAGGGGCAGGCGCCGTTATCAGAAACAAAAAGAATAAGTGTATTATCGAGTTCGTCGTGATCCTTGAGATTGTTGACGAGACGCCCAATCTCTTGGTCGACGCGGTCGATCATGGCAGCGAGTGTGACCATGCGGTTTGTTTCGTACGAGCGCTGCCATGGAACGACGTCTTCCCAAGCCCGAACATGAGGGGGGCGTGGGCTTGGCGTAAGCGTATCGGGGAGAAGCCCCAACTGCATCTGTTTCTTGATGCGGGCGTCACGTATCTCATCCCAACCTTCGGTGTATCTGCCTTTGTACTTAGCGTAGTCTTCAGGAAGCGCGTGCAGGGGAGCATGAGGAGCATTAAAGGCGACGTAGAGGTAGAACGGCTTCTTCGTCTTGCGGGATTCACTGAGAAAATCAATGGCAAAGTCGACGTCAGCAACGGTGGTGTAGAAGGTCTTGTCATTGAGAACGGCGGGGACGTTCCACTGCTCGCCATTCAGACGGAACGAGTTGTCGCCTTTGAAGAAA
>PKCL01000121.1 GCA_002862165.1 Planctomycetaceae bacterium | reverse complement strand
AACAGTAATACCGCAACGACTCGCATATGCAGTGATCTGCTCTTGATCAACAAGAATTGTTTTTCCAGCCTCAATGACAAGCACTTTACCTCCTGCTGCTCGAATTGACTGGAGTGTTCCGATACCAATGGTAGGCATATCAAATCGCTCATCCTGTTGAGGCTTTGCGACTTTTACCACCGTCATGCCACCAGAACGGCAAAGCTGCCCTGCCCTTCGGATACAGTCATCGGTTCCTTCAATTGCTTCAAGTGCAATTGGTGCTTGGTTTTTCACCACAACTGTTTGTCCAATATCGAGACGACCAAGTTCTTTTGCGAGTCGCCATCCAAAAACAACATCAGACATCCGGCGTTTTGATAGTGGCTTACCAGACAGTACACCTTCAGTAGCAAGAAGTTCTGGAGCAAAATCTGTTGCTGGACAAATACGAATTTCTGACTTCTCGAACGCAATGGCAATTGCTCCAAGAAGTGAATCGTCACGGTTATCTTTACTGCGACTTATAAGATGTGGCCAGAATGTCTTCAGTCCCTGCCAGTCAGGAAGGTGTCGAAGCCAGCCAAATCGACAAAAAAGTTTCTTTTTATGGATTTTGCCAGCCATAGTTGCTCGACGCACACCGTTTCGCCGAAAGAATTCAATCGCTTTTCCAATTTCTGCAACACCAACTTCTCCATACACATCCGCTATCTCTTCAAGTGATTCTTCAGCATGATATCGGATTGTTAAAATTGCCACCCGGCCACCACGCTTGCGAATTGCTTCAGCGGTAGCTATTGGAAAACGTCCCCAGCCCGCGAGAATGCCAACCAGTTCTCCATCGAGTGATGGTCGTTCGATAACGTCTCCGGACACGGCTTTCATTGTGCTATCGGCTTCTCTTCGTCTGCGATTTTGAAACATTCCTTCTGAAAGATCCTCTTTCAGAATTCTATTTTTAGGCTGCTTTTGAGGACGACTCCTCGGTTGATGATCGAGAGCCTTGTTCTAATTCCTCAACGCGTTTGAGAAGTCGCTTCACCTGCTTGCGCATCTCAGGAAGCTTCGACATCGACGCGAGCTGTAACTTCCGTTGTTTCAAGTCAATGGCTGGTTCACCAAGCACAGTATGCTTCGCAGGTACATCATTCGAAACACCTGATCGAGCGCCCAGTACTGCACCATCACCGATATGAATGTGATCTCGTAGACCACATTGACCGGCCATGATGACCCATTCTCCAGTGCTTGTACTTCCTGCCACACCCACCTGAGAGCAAATCATGTTGTGCTGGCCGATCCGACAGTTATGAGCAATCATGACAAGATTATCGATTTTAGTCCCGCTACCGATGATCGTCGGCCCATACGTTCCACGGTCAATTGTTGTTCCGGCACCAACTTCAACATGTTCACCCAATTCAACCCAACCCAGTTGAGAGGAAAGTTTTAAGCCTGCTGCGTCTGGTTTATAACCAAATCCGTATGCTCCCAAAACGGCATTGGAATGAATAATACAATCTTTTCCAACAACGGTATCGTCATAGAGAACGGCATTGGAAAAAATAGTTGTTCCAGCACCAATTTTACAACCGGCACCGATACGAACTCCCGGGTGAAGCACAACACCTTCGGCCAGCTCAACATCTGGACCTACGAAAGCTAATGGCAAGACTTCGACATTACCAGCGAGTCGAGCTGAAGGGTCTATTGCAGCTTGTGGACTAACTCCTAGTCGACGTTGAGTGCGTTGTGGACGGAAGTGCTGAATAATGATTGCAAAAGCTTGATGGACATCAGAAACTTCAATTGTCGGTCGGTCCTGTGGTCCAGCGCCTGTCGGCACAATGGCAGCGGCTGCCGCACTCTGCGTCAAACTTGGTAACCGCTCAATCGAGTCCACAAGTGTGATGGCACCTCCAGTCGCTGTCTCAAGAGTCGATGCTGAGGTAATCTTGAGTTCGACTGTATTGGCATCAGGTAGGACAAGTTGTCCATCGACTAATTTTACGACCTCATTAATAGAAATGAACATCCAGCAATCTCCCTGGCCAAACCCGTACGAGCACAACCGTTATGCGGCTATGAACTGGGAGATTAGGAGTCCTGCTGGGGAGACGCAAGATCGGCCAAAGCTGGCTTATGCAACAGCCAAAACTGCCAAAACATCCCTACAGAAAGGGCCATGCGGAATGACCAGAGTATTGTTCGAATCCAATTCGTCGTGACAAGAAAACGGTGTGTTTGAGCGTCCCAGCCCGTAGAGAGCTGCAAATGGCATGGTACCTGAAGAAAAAACGTGCTTCCCCAGATTCCCAGTAAGGCAATGATCCCGAGGACAGGTAAAAATGGATTGACACCCCGTGGCCGATGCACAAGCAGCCAGACTGCAACGACGCCTTCAATCAACATGGGAGGGATAACAACCGGTCCGGTATGCTCCCGATGTGCCACTTCCCAACTTCCAAAATCATCGTGAGGCCATCCCTCCATTAAAGGATAATGAACAACCTGTACAAACCAGATGAGCCCAGTCATGAAACTAGTCGCTAGCAATTGGATGACCAAGGGTCGAACACCAGAATACACGTTTTTCATCACGTTCCAATCGGAGCAAGTACTTCCACTGCATTGCCGGCAGGATCAGCGACATAGCAACTACGTGTGCCGTCTCGATGCAGCTTTAATTCACCAAAAGATTCGGCCTGTGGATGAATGAAGCCTATGTGCGGTGGATGCTGCTCTGGGATCACAAGGGCGAGTCGAGTATTCCCAAATACAAGAAGTGCCCATGTCTCGTCGTGATACTCAATATCACAGCGGAAATGTCTTGTGTACCATTCAACAGCTTTTGAAACATTGGCAACAGCAATTGCAACGTGATGGATTTCATCAAGCGCACCGTTTAAATCTGCAACAGGCAACGAGTTTGAATCTGAGGAGGTAGACATGGCAAGGTCTCAAAGGTTATTTATCTAGGGTTCTATACTATCTGTGAGACCGCATAGAATGTGACCGCGAGTCTGACCAAAATTCTTTGGATTAGCTTTTTGCTTTCACGTCAGCAAGACCGCCATCCACTCCAAGAACCTGGCCAGTAAGCCACGAGTTTTTTGGATCAAGGAACCAACAGACTGCACTAGCGATATCTTCTGGTTCACCAATCCGGCCAAGTGGATGCATTGCAACCGAAGCCTTCTCAGCCAGATCACTCGACAAAAGACCCGCAGCAAGTGGAGTCCGTACAAGCCCCGGGGCGACGCAATTGAAGCGGATACGAGCTCGGGCGTATGTTGCAGCCGCAGAACGGGTGAGACCGATAACACCGGCCTTTGCTGCGGCCACTGCTTCATGATTTGCAAGACCTATCCGGCCAGCAGCACTGGAAAGCAGCACGACAGAGCCGCCAGAACCCCGAAGCAATCGTCCAGCAGTACGAACGCAATGAAACGCTGTCGTCAAATTTGCTGTGATCGTCGAATTCCATTCGTCGGAACTCGTTAAGTGAGCAGGCTTCAAGAGAATCGAACCAACGCAGTTCACTATGCCGGTCAGACCGTCGAGGGCAGCAGAAGCCTCGTCTCCGCATTCATCGACTGAAGTTGCGTCAGTTGCCTCTACAAGACCGAACTCGCACCCTAGCTCAGAAGCCTGATTTTCGAGACTTCCCTGCGACCGTCCAGCTATGAAGATTTTGCCACCAGAAGCGACAATTGACTTCGCAATTGCTGAACCAATACCACCAGCACCGATAATCAAGACCTTCTGCACGATATTATGTCTCCAACGCGATATTTGTTTCAGTTGAAGGGTGCAGTCTACAGCCAATCACCAATAGTTTTTTCAAGACTAGCCTCTTCGGCCATAGATCGAAGTTTTGCGATAGCCCGGGTCTGAATCTGCCGGATTCGTTCTTTGCAGACACCCATCTCCGTTCCTAGTTGGCGGAACGTTTTCGGCTTATCCCCATCGAATCCAAAACGTGCCAAAATGATCTGTTGCTCACGAAGTTCAAGGGAATCTAGGAATTTTGAAAATAGACTTTTTAAATACCGAACCTGCTCAGAAGAGCATGCTTCATGATCTGACAATTCTTCAGCACGATCTTTTACTGGCTCATCATCGGAGGCAAAACGGGTACGATACTGTCTGCTTTTGTGAGAAATTCGAAAGAAGTGTCTCTGAATTGCGTATGTCGCGTACGTGCTGAAACGATTCCCCAAGGCAAAGTTGAATTTCTCAACTGATCGCATGAGTGCAACATTACCCTCACTAATTAGTTCATCAAACGAATGACTTGGCTCATTAAACTTTTTCGCGATTGAAACCACAAGCCGCAAGTTAGATGTAATGAGGATTGCTTTTACTGTTTCAGCTTCTGCAAGTAGTCCTTCGATTTGCTTCATTTGCTTCATCGTAGCTCGTACTGGGCTGAGCCGATCACGCTTCTGAATGGCTTGGAATTTCAACCAGTTCATTCTGCGAAAATAGAATTGCTCTTCTTCTTTCGAAAGGAGACGATTCTGGTACAGACTTGCTAAATAAGGAGAGAGCGAACGGCCCACCGCAGCCTTTTTGTCCGTCATTGACCCAGCTAATGGAATCTTTGCATCTGCTGGAGGTGAATTTGCAAGCAACTCTGCGTCTTTTTCGAGGAATACATCGCCCCCAATGTATTCGATGGCTCTTTCGAACAGAGCTGTTCTCTTCTTGGATAAAATGGTTTTACGACGCTTTTCAGCGGGTGTAAGGCCGATCAACTTTTTGGGTTCAGTTGCGGCCGGGCTCATTCGTGTATTTCTTTGAGATACTTTTGCTGCCTCTGGAAGTCGGCGACGTGTCTCGGCGAGAGCAATCACTTCGTTTTCCTTTCTCATGAGTCCCAAGGGGGACAATTGACGCTATGATTCTTGCTACCGTTTAAAACCGTAAAATCTGACCTCCGCTAACGACATTTCCTTGAAATTTGTGAAATTTCCTTAAATTCGCTGGTTATAGGTCATTTAGCATCTCGAATTCGTATTTTCTGAACTCTCTCTATCCATCGAAAGCCCCAATACTATGTGCCGTAATCTTGTTCTGGTTCTGGGTGATCAACTTGATCAATCAAGTGCTGCGTTCGATGACTTCGATAAAAAACAAGACGTTGTGTGGATGGCTGAAGTGGCCGAAGAATC
>PKCL01000066.1 GCA_002862165.1 Planctomycetaceae bacterium | reverse complement strand
TTCAAATGCTTGTCTACCCCGGGCCAGTCGGCATCCCTTCGAAATTACCGAGTGATACCCCACCCGCTTTTATGGTTATTGCTGCAGATGATGATCACACAAGTGTTCTCTTAAACTTAATGCACCAGTTTCGTGAACTTCACGTGAACTATGAATCACATATTTTCACCCGTGGCGGACACGGCTTCGGGATGGGTGAGCGGTCGCAACGTCAGAGTATCCAACACTGGCCGGAACGCATGCTTGACTGGCTTCACGATGAGGTTCTCAATACCATACCCAAGTGATTGTTCATCGATCTCCTCATTGTTTTCACACATTCAATAAAACTATACCTCCTTGCCAGCAGCTACCATTCCATGAGTTCAGCACAGTCCATTTCTGGCATCCTGACACCTCTTATGGTGCCGCTTCGTACCGACGGTGAGATTCATGAAGATGAGCTACGACGGTATGTTGATTGGTTAATCGAGAAAGGAGTTCACGGCCTCTATCCCAACGGCTCTACTGGTGAGTTCACTCGCTTTACGGCAGACGAACGACACAGAATCATCAAGATTGTGTGTGAACAGACAGCCGGCAGAGTACCTGTTCTTGCTGGTGCAGCTGAGGCAAATGTTCGTGAAACACTCAAAGCCTGTGAGGCATACAAAAACTATGGAGCTCAAGCAGTCGCCATCGTTTCACCGTTTTATTACAAACTCTCACAAGAGAGTGTCTTTGCGTACTACAAGGAAATTGCTACCAATAGCCCAATTCATATTACACTCTACAATATCCCACTTTTTGCCAACCCAATCAAATTTGAAACCGTCTTTCGACTCGCTGAGTATGAAAAAATTATTGGCATAAAAGATTCTTCGGGTGACCTTGCAGGCATGACAAGAATGATCGAGGCCATTCATCCGAAGCGTCCTGACTTTCTATTTATGACAGGATGGGATGCTGCACTCGTTCCCATGCTTATGGCAGGCTGCCAGGGAGGAGTACACGCAACAAGCGGTATCGTTCCTGAAATCACACGATCGATATATGACCTGACAACACAGCAAAAATTTGATGAAGCCTTCGTATTGCAGAAACAGTTGCTCAAACTCTTTGATAGCATGTTTGATGCTGCTGATTTTCCGGAGGGATTCCGCAGTGCAATAGATTTACGTGGTTTTAATTTTGGAAAAGGACGACAACCACTCACCAAACAACAATCAGCAGCATTAGCAACTGCTGCAGAAAAAACAAACATGTTGATTCAACAAGTGCTCTCAACTCTAGTGGCATACTGAAAACTCAAAATATTTTGTTAACCCATATGACATGAAGTGGATAAACACATGAAAACGCTTGGATTTTTGGGGATTGATATCGGCACGCAAGGACTATCAGTCATTTTCACGAATACAGAATTGAAGATTCTTGTGAGTGGTGAGGGCTCTTACGAAATGGTTCCAGGGCTTGATCCTGAATGTTACGAGCAACAGCCAAGCGATTGGGAATCAGCTCTCAAGAATGCCATGGCTGATCTGCGAAAGAAAATGTCATCCCTGCAAATTGATATGGAAGTGCTTGCTATTGGCATTTCTGGACAGATGCACGGAGAAGTTCTCGCAAAAGAAGACGGTGAAGTAATTGGTCCCGCTCGGCTCTGGTGTGACGGCAGGAATGAAATTGAAGGAGAGGAACTGACCGAACGTCTTGGAGTAAAATGCCCCAAGCGTATGACCGCGGTCCGATGGCTCTGGACCATCCGTAATCAACCTGAAAAAGCAAGACTTGTTCGTCATATCACAACACCCGCTGGCTGGATTGCGTATCGGCTTACAGGGTCGTGGTCGCTTGGCATCGGTGATGCCGCTGGCATGTTCCCAATTGATCAGAAAACGTTGACTTATAATAAAACGATGCTGGATGAGTTTGATTTGATGGCAAACGATTTACCAAAGGAAAGCATTGTAAGGAACACTCTTTCAAAACTGAGTGATCTTCTACCTTCTGTTAAAAAAACTGGTGAAGATGGCGGCGTCTTGGATTCGCACGGCGCGGAGTTCCTTGGACTGCCAGAAGGAGTCCCGGTTGCTCCTGCTGAGGGAGACCAACCGGCAGCACTTGCTGGTTCACTCATCGCAGCCCCGGGACAGGTATCAATGAGTTTTGGCACGAGTGTCGTTGCCAATTCAGTCGGTGACCGTTCCTTTGAGGGTATTTCGTTACCAATCGATCACTTCTGCGCACCTGATGGCCGCCCGATCAATATGGTCTGGCTTCGAAATGGAACAACGGCCATGAATATGGTCGTCGATCTTTTTGGTGGTGACTTTTCTGCCATCATGCCACAGGTTCTTGCCGCTGAAGACAATTGTGGCGGCTTACTTGCATTACCGTTTATGGATGACGAGCCGGGACTTGGTGTTTCGCAAGGTGGCACCGCCATGGTAATAGGACTGAATGAGAAAACCGCGACACCTGGAAATGCGGTGAAAGCGATGCTTCTTGCAACAGTTTTTAATCTACGGATTGGAAGCAATCAGCTTGATGAGCAAGGATACCCACGGACAGAAATCATTTTGTCTGGTGGACTTGTCAAGACACCCGAACTTGGACAACTCGTTGCTGATGCCTTCAATACTCCGGTAACCATTTTTGAAGGAGGCGACGAGGGAACTGCCTGGGGTGCTACACTCATGGCAAAATTTCGGTATGAATCCAGCGCAGGCCGCACGACAGACTGGAAGACATTTCTCGAGACACAACAAACCGGAAGTCCAACTCGGTTCAGTCCCCATGCCAAAGCGGTACAGACGCTTAATAGTGTCTTTGATCGCTACCAGAAATTAGTCAATATGCACGGACAGCTTGAATCCGTGACCTAAGTATGAAGAGCCTCAGCGAGCACTACCTGCGTACACACTAACACCGTACACACTACTGGTTCACTGGATATAAGACTATTCTGCGGACATCAGCTACGGAATCTCCTGGAACTCGCAGAGCTTTGAGTTGCAACTGAGCCTCACCAGCCTCGAGGGCAATAGTACCAAGAGAAAGTACTTGAAACGGTTTTGTGTAGCTTTCACTCCCACGATCAACACGATCCTCTCCGGTATTGAGTGGTGGATCCCAAGCCAAAGAAATTATTGAAGTGATTCGACTTTCGCCACAAGAAAGCTCGATGACAGAACCTACATCTTCTGCAGGACACGTGTACCACACCTTTGCGGCGTAGGTTCCGGCGTTGAGAACATCAACATCCCACACCAATGAGCCTTTTGTAGTCTTCCATTCTGTAAAAAATGAACAGTTGGGTGCACGTCCACTCTGCACAACACCCCCTTCTCCGTGGCCATCACGTGCCGGAAGTTCAGTCAGAGGTGCCCCGGTATATCCAACAGGAAATCGTTCAACTTCTGGCTGTTTCATGCAATCGAGAACATCATGCTGCCACGCATCAGCAATCGATTGGAGTCTTGCTCCTTCTTCTGGGTACTCCTTCATAACGTCGTGTATTTGTCCGATATCACTTCGCATATCGTAGAGCTTGCCTTTATCATCAAGGCGAAACCGGTCTGTTCTAATACTCACACGACCACGCTGCGAAGCAACAATGTGCCTCTTAGCGAGCTTTGTTTCAAGAACTTTTTGCGCTGATTTTAAATGCAAATCTTGTTTCAGGATCGCCGTCAGATTGATACCATCGAGTGGTTTTGAAACTCCACATGGCACACCAGCAAGGCCTGCGAGAGTAGGCAACAGGTCAATAGCTCCGGTCATCTGGGGAACTCGAGTACCGGGTGCAATCTCACCGGGGTATCGAATGCAGCAGACACTTCGTGTGCCACCATCATCAGTCGATCCTTTTTTGCCTCGCATGCCACCACACCAACGCAAACTATTTGGACCATTATCTGAGAAGAAAACCACTATCGTTTCACGTGATGTGTCTGCCGAATCTATGGCCGCCAGCATGCGGCCAACATTGTGGTCAAGATTTTCAACCATTGCCAAAGCGGCACGAGTGAAAACGGGGTCTTCTTTTTTAGGATCAGGACCTTGCTGCCGAAGGGGTCGCTCTGCATATCGACTCCAGTCAGCATCAGGAACACACATCGGGGAATGGGGCGTGTTGTAAGCAACGTAGCAAAGTACTGCCTTTCCGACCGACTTCGATACCTGATTGTCGAAAAATTCTATTGCTTTTGTAGTGATGTCATCGGTGATATATCCCTCACCTTCTTGAAATGTTGTATCTCGCTGCATTGGCGGATTAAAGTAATCACCCCAATGACCTTCCGTAAAACCGTAGAAGGTATCAAAACCACGCGCTAATGGATGATATGGCCACTGCGTACCGTTATGCCATTTTCCGAAACAACCGGTGACATAGCCAGCTTTTTTAAAGACATCAGCAAGGGTCACTTCTTCAGGGGACATTCTTTCTTGCCCTCGCGTCACGCCACGGACTCCGGAACGATCATGAAATCGACCAGTCAAAAACTCGGCTCGTGTTGGCGCACAAACAGGCTGAACAAAAAATTGCTCAAGCAGTGCTCCATCACGAGCTAAAGAGTCCACCGCCGGCGTCGAAACAGTTTGATTGCCAACACAAGAAAAATCGCCCCAGCCAGCATCATCAGCAAGCATTACAACGATGTTCGGCACTTGGTGTTCATCTGCAGAAACAGATTTTTCAAAGCCAGTAGTACAAAGAATCAGGAAGAGAAATATGGCGTTCTTAATCATGACAACATCTTTGAATGCGTGGATTACGGTTCATTTTTTCTTATATAAATCCAAGTTCATTTCTTCAAAAACCTTATCCATCAGGGAAAATTTCGGTCTCTCAAAAGCCACTCTTAGTGTACAGCGGCCTTGGAAAATAGATTCAACACCAGAACACCAACAATAATGAGACCCATCCCAAGAATCGCAGGTCCATCAAGCGTCTGATCGTACAAGAGCCAGCTCACCAGCGTGATAAGCACCAGCCCAACTCCAGACCAGACGGCATACCCTACACCAACAGGAATTGTTTCAAGCGTCAACGACAACAAATAAAATGCGGTCGCATAACCAACAATAACAATAGCTGACGGAATAGGCTTCGTAAAACCTTGAGATGCTTTCAAGCAGCTTGTACCAACGACTTCAGCCAAGATCGCAAATGTGAGGTAGATCCATGATTGCATAC
>PKCL01000050.1 GCA_002862165.1 Planctomycetaceae bacterium | reverse complement strand
AAGGGTTCTCGTGTTTGAGCGGTTGATGATGGCTGAGATTTTTCTTCCGATGGAAAAGTGAGAGCCGCTGGATGTTGTGCTGCTTCACCATAACGACTGTCTGAAAAAATAAGTTTTGGGCTGTCGTCATTTCCCTCTGGAAGTGTGATGGTCAAGCGGCTCGCCCAAGGAGGGTCACATGTGTTATCACTACAGGTTTGGTAGCCAATAATTGCCTCAATTTGGCGAGTCTGTTTGGAGTCACCATCTAGACTCCTGTTTTGTTTCTCGACTTGGATCGTAAATTGTATTGAGCCTTCAATAGCACCCGCAGCTCGTAGTTCGGGGTCATCGAGGAGTCGTGTCTCATTAGCCAGAATCCCACAGACACGAACATCTCCACCTTGGACTAGTGAAATAATAGATGGTTTGCCTTGTCCGATTGCAGTCGATGGATCGGTCTTTGGAGCATAGAGATGCCATCCGGCTTGAGGAAGTAATTCAATGTGAATCGGCCATGCGAAACATCCGTTGTCAGTTCCTGTCGGAGCGCCAACAGATCCCTTAATTGCAACATGTCCCCGTTCGGGAAGATGCTGGACGGCAGGTCTTGTTGTTTCTTCCGCTATCTCGGTAAGTTCGGCAATAAAAGGAATTGTTTGCGGTGGCGTGCAAGCATTGTCTTTGCAAAGCTGCAGACTGACATTCCCAATCACTGCATCTTTCTTCGATTGTGGGTTCTTCTCTAAAGGGGCGGTCCAAGTGACTTTCCCAGCGTGCTCTTCAACAAGTAATCCTTCCCAACCAGGCACACCATCAATCGTTTTTTTTACAGGCGGGGGTGTTGCGACAAAAGGTGCCCCGGGAAGGTACGAAGAATCGTCGCTGACAGTAATTTTGGTTGGTCGAGGTCCCCCCGGTTTTTGTTCGAGGGAATATAGATGCCACCCCGGACCTAATTTGGCAACGAGAACTAAAATGTTTGATCTGTCTCGAGTTTCAATGTGTGCCGAAACGACTACCGGTTCGACCACCGGGAGACCTGGGTTGAGAAGCACATCGTCGGAAAACAGAGCAGGTGGTGGATTTGCGGGCGCAGCCTGAAAAGAAGACACCGGGAATAGTAGGCAAAACGCAGCTACGACCGTACACCGAGAGAACAAGCAGATAGAGGACAAGCGAAATCTTTTGTCTGGCAAGAGTAGGTTACCTAGGAGGTTCAAAGAATAACGTTGTATGTAGTGTCAATTAAAGAACATATTCGGTGAAGTCGGCTTGTGAGGAAACCCGCACCAAAGTTGAAGAGACCATCGGCTCCAAGCAGGTCGTCGTACTTCGTCATAAAGGAGTGTATCGGCCTCAAATCAATCCAGTCAATTTGCATTACCTTGAAAGTAATGAGTCTCGAGCCGTTTGAGAGCATACGGAGTCGCTAGAAACAGCTGTCGTATTCGTTCAACAACCCATTCCATGTTTGAAAAGTGACGGTTTTCAACCAGAAGCCAAGAAAACCAACGGTCAAGGCCGCAGAGGATGGCCGTGTCGTGAAGGCACTGCACGCGTGTCGAGAAATCAGGTTCACAGTCGTATACCTGTTTGTACGCTTCAAACGCTTCCGGCCAGAGAACACTCAATTTTTCACTGAGTCGAGCATTTTCTGTTTGCCAAGATCCTAGGAGACGTGACACATCAATGGCAGGGTCGTCGCGGCCTGCAGAGTCTAAATCAATAATGCCCGTAATCTGTTGTCTATTTTTCGAAAAGAATATGTGCCCCCACCAGCAGTCTTGAAGAACAGGTACGTCCATTACGGGCATTCTGAATGCTATTACCTTCCTAAGTACACGAACAACTTCGGGTGACCGAAGGAAGTCGTAAAATTGATTACACAACCCATGGACTTCGGTATTCGCAGTTCCGCTGAGATTGGACCCCTTTGGAACACATCGCGGGAAGAGAAGGATTGAGGAAAGTTGCTGAACGCGACGCTGCCATCCTGTTTCTGTTCGGGATGTTGGTACTGTGAAGGCCTTCGCCCGACAGTGCAATGACGCTACCGCCTCGATAGCTACTCGAACATCGTCAGTGGTTGGCGTCTTGCGAGGAGTGCCCTCCATAAATTCAATGCATTGCCAATACGTGCCATCACCAGCTGCGGCGATCATTGGATAGGAAAATTCTGGGCTGAATTCTTTTTTATGACAGGTCAATGCAATGGGTGTTACTGCATATTCCGAGGTGCGGAGCCAATGCGACAACTTCTGTGTCCACTCAATCTTCTTAAGGGAAAGATTTCGTGGAAGTTCCTTAAGCATATATTTTTGTGGGTTGTGTGGGTGACTAAGGATGTATGCATCAGAGCCACTTGCTCCAGTCATTGTTGGCCGGGAAAATTCGAGTCTTTCTACAAGTTTCGAATCGAAGAAATGACAGGCTATATGTTGTCGTTTATCCATATGCACTTCACAGAGTCGGTTTTGATAAGTATTTTTTCTGCTTCGCTGGTTCATTCACTAAGTGATGCTCCAACGTTTCTGCCCAAAACCATAACGTTTTCAATCATTGCGCTGAAATATGAAGGTGGTGGTATCCTAGTCGAGATGAGCAAAGCAAAACCACTTGTTGTAATCAATGTCGTTGGATTAACTCACAGCATGCTGGGCAAAAATACCCCGAATATCTCGGCTTTGGCGGCGACGGGTTTT
This sequence comes from Planctomycetaceae bacterium, assembly GCA_002862165.1. Classification (GTDB taxonomy): domain Bacteria; phylum Planctomycetota; class Planctomycetia; order Pirellulales; family UBA1268; genus UBA1268. The sequence continues at coordinate 2,509 of PKCL01000050.1, read as the reverse complement.
TCCCGGCCTTTGCACACGGTGTTTCCGGCAGTGACATGCTCCGTTCAATCAAGCCTGTTGACTGGTCTGCAACCGAGTGAACATGGCATTGTGGGAAACGGTTGGTATGACCGAGAGCTTGCAGAAGTTTTTTTCTGGAGGCAGTCCAATCGCCTTGTGCAGGGTGAACGAATTTATGATGCAGGGCGGAAAGTCGATCCGTCGTACACAACTGCCAAAATGTTTTGGTGGTACAATATGTATGCAGAAGTTGATTATTCGGTGACACCACGACCGACATACCCGGCAGACGGCCGTAAGGTTTTCGATTCTTACAGTCAGCCATCAACCCTTAAAGATAGTCTGCAAGATCAACTTGGTATGTTTCCCTTGATGAAGTTTTGGGGGCCCGGTGCAGATATCACGAGCTCAGCCTGGATAGCTGATGCATCAGTGGCCGTGTTTGAGAGGTATCGTCCTTCACTGACACTCGTGTACCTACCACATCTTGACTACAACCTGCAGCGATATGGTCCGAACGACCCGCGCGTTACACAGGATATTGTCGCCGTTGATGCGGAAGCGGGAAAAGTAATTCAGTCTGCGCAATCGCAGGGAGCCGATGTAGCCGTAGTGTCGGAGTATGCGATCACACCTGTGAGTTCACCTGTTCACATTAATCGAATACTTAGAGAGCATGGTTTTCTCCGCGTCCGGCAAGAACGAACCGGATGGGAAACACTTGATTGTGGAGCGTCCAGGGCATTTGCAGTTGCCGATCATCAGGTGGCACATGTGTACATAAAAGATCAGGCCGACATTGTTCCTGTTCGTTCGATTCTTGAAGCAACATCCGGTGTTGAGTTTGTTTTGAGTCGAGAGAGGCAGAGGGCGTTAGGCGTGGAGCACCAGCGAGCAGGGGAGCTAATCGCCGTCGCAGAGCAGCAGTGTTGGTTTACCTATTACTTTTGGTTGGATGATCAACGTGCTCCAGACTACGCGAGAACAGTCGATATTCACCGAAAGCCTGGATATGATCCGGTCGAATTATTTCTTGATAAAACTCTGTCTTTCCCGAAGGCACGGATTGCAAAAAGACTTCTACAAAAAAAACTTGGACTTCGGTATTTGATGGATGTGATTGGTCTTGATGCGACTGTAGTCAAGGGAAGCCATGGTCGGGTCGCTGCCCCTGGTCGTGAGGCCACAGATTCACCAGTATTTGTGTGTTCAGCACGATCCATCGAAGCGGACAAATTTATGATGACAGGGCTCAAAAAACAGTTTTTACGCCTGCAGTTTGGCACTTAGACGAGTTTTGTCGTTCACGATTGGTGTCAATCACAGGGCGATGCTAGCCTGTAGTACTGACGATTGTTTCAGTGCTTTGTAATCTGAAAGGCTTTGAATTATCTATGGTACGGCTTCTTGCTTTCAAATATAGCTGTTTTTCATGTCTTTTGTGTGTTGCCGTCGGACTTGCTTTGGTGGCCTTGGGAAGCACCAGGATTGTTATCGCGGAGGAGATGAAAAAAGACAGTGTCGGACAGGATAGCAAAGAGATTGAGCCTGCGACCGCAGCAAAACAGAGCACTAGTACAAAAGCTTCTACCTCGACAGCCACAACTACCCAGAACTCTTTTGACAAACTTGTAAAAGATACAAAAAGAATTGAGGGCCTCCTTCCTCTCTATAGAAAAGAAGACAAACTTTATATTGAGGTACCAAATAGGCTTCTTGGAAAGGAATTTTTTGTCACGATATCCATTGCTCAGGGAATTGGTGATCGATCCCTACTGGGAGGAATGAGCTGGGGCGACGGTGATGATTGGGTGTGGGTTTTTCGTAAACGTGCAGACAAACTTCAGGTGGTTCGGAAAAATGTGCGATTTTTTGCGAAAAGTGGAAGTCCAGAAGAAAACGCGGTAGCAAATGCCTTCACGGACAGCATTCTGTTTAGCGTTCCGATTCTCGCGAAGACTCCCGCGGGCGGCGTCCTTTTTGATCCTGAAAAAATATTTTTTACTGATCTACCGAAGATAACAAAACAACTCTCTGGCTTCTCTTTTGCCAAAGACCGAACGAACTGGGCGAGCACAAAAGCTTTCCATGATAATGTTGAACTCCGTGTTGCTGCAACATATTCATCAAGTGGAAAAAGCGTTCTCGAGACAGTTCCTGACTCTCGGGCGGCAACGCTCACAGTGCATTATTCAATCAGCCTTCTTCCCCAGAATAATTATCGTCCGAGGCTTACGGACTCACGTGTGGGGTACTTTGTTACGGCACTCAAAAATTTTTCTGAACATACAGGTGAGGAACGTTTTGTTCGGTACATCAACCGCTGGCATCTTGAGAAAGCGGATCCGAAGGCAGAAATATCTCCACCTAAAAAGCCGATTGTTTTCTGGATCGAACGAACCGTGCCATACAAATATCGTCAGGCCATTCGAGATGGAATCTCGGCGTGGAACGATGCCTACAGGAAAGCTGGTTTTGACTCCGCGATCGAAGTGCGACAGCAACCCGA
>PKCL01000393.1 GCA_002862165.1 Planctomycetaceae bacterium | reverse complement strand
CATAGGCAACTAGAGTCAGAAAAACTCACTTATTGGTATGAGTATATCTGACGATGTTTGGCCAAGGTGCTGGCTTCTTGTACCCTCCACCGCTTCCTCTTTTTCAACCAAACGCCTGTGAATATCTTCACTTACTTGTTTCAGTAGGCTAGGCTGATGCTCCAGTATCTCTCGAAATGAATCTCCTGTAACCTCGAACACTCGCATCTCAGCTGTTGCAGTTACCGTAGCTAAACGTGGCCCACCGGTCATAAACGACATTTCTCCGAAGTAGTCTCCAGATTGAAGCGTGCGCAGCTGTATTTGATTTTTCCCTGGCACGTTTATGCTCACCACAACCTCCCCATCAGTTATAAAAAAATACTTGTCTCAGAATCACCTTGGCGAATAATTTGTTCGCCTACAGCATACATCCGCTCATCATGCTTTCCTGCATTTTTCCAAGCTGCTCAAGAGAAAGCATGCCGAGAACCCCTGCTGACCGAAGCCGCATCGCTCTTTCTGAAACAATATTCCCCTGAGGCTCTTCCACATGTGCAGGGAGCTGAGTCATCCTGACCAAATGTGTTGAGACAGGAATACGAATACCATTTCTTGCAAGTGCATAAAAAATACGATCGCGGGCCATGCCATCAACTCGATCCCGCTGCCCGAACTCGGTTGTAAAAACTTCGGACCCAATACTCAATGCCTCGTTCAATCTAATTATTCGTGACAACCGATGGAGCAGGGGGATCAAGAACTCCGAAACTACAGAGAACCGCCTCCAGCATAATCGCCTAAACTTTTTGGGGAGGTATCTCATAAGGTGCAACTATAAAAAGACTCCAACGAGACAATGGATCTGGCTTCGTGAAATTCCGTATCGATGCCTGCACCAACTGGCTATTCGGGATAATTACATAAGCAAGATCAAGGGTAATCACTTTTGTAGCCCGCCAATTAATTTCAATAATTTTTCCAACATGATTAGCATGTGAGTCGCATTGAATCCAGTCGTCAACTTCAAACGGATGCTCTGCGTGAATAGCAAGACCAGCAACAGCATTACCCAGCGTGTCTCGTAGCGCGAAGCCAAGAACAGCTGTCAGCACGGCTGAACCAGCGAAGAGTTCACCTGCAGCAGCTCCCGCTTCCCAGAGCACGACGACTAAAGTAACACCAATCAATGCAATCCAGAGTACATCACGATATTTTAAAAATTGGACTTCTTACCCGCTCGCATAAAGAAACAAATAATACGAGAAGCAATGACTGCAGAAAAGAAAACGATAAAAGAAAACGTATTGTTTGTTAGGCGAATCCAACAGCAGACGGTGCCGATGGAAATAAGACTGGCAACACGACCGGCAACGGTGATAGCAGCAGAAAAATTGCTGGGCTCCTCACCAACTATTTCCTGCCCTTTGGTGCAGTTACCAAAAATAAAGCCATTCCTAAAAAGGCACCAAATAGTTGTCGAGTTGTCTCAATATCGTTCCATACCAACATGAGGTATACCTAGAATGAAATCGAATTTCCGCCAACCAAAAAGTACTGGCTTCACAGTCGAAGTCAGTCGAGATTATCAAAGATTAGACGCCCGAATGCGAAAACACTGCTGTTTTGATCTATCGGCATGGACGAGCCAGAGCGCAATAGAGTATCTTCACGAACTTATATTAGGCGTGGTATCCGCGTAATGTTTTGATTGCAAAACGTAACAAACGAAGTAAATCGTTCCCTAACAAGCACAGACTAAGGATTTCATGGTTAAACTGACGGTTCGTGATCGCGAAAGCATTCAAGAAGCAGTTCGACGCTTCCGAAAACTCGTTGAACGAAGTGGCATCAAAAAAGAAATGCGACGGCGAGAATTCTTTGAAAAACCAAGTGAGACGAAGAGGCGTGCCCGACTTCGAGCTGAGCGCCGCATGAAAAGAAATCGATTGCTGGGCGTTTAGTTCCTGCCACTATTTTTCAATGATGTACCACGCGGCCTAGATAAGGGCTGTTTGCGGGTGGGGTCATACTTTCTTCGAACGAGAAAATGAATCCCAATCAAGCCCTATATCAAGCCAAGACGATGTGTGCGTCGGTGCACCCGTGCTGATTCGATCAACACCGCTTTTTGCAATCGCAGAAATGTTTTCCAGGGTAATACCTCCAGATGCCTCAAGAATAATTTCCGGGGAATTCTCTTGCCGCAAAACAACAGCCTGGTGAAGTTCATAAACACTCATGTTGTCAAGCAGGATGATGTCTGGGTGTGCTGGCAACACATTTGCCAACTGATCTAAAGAATCAACTTCTATCTCGACGACCATTTCATTCGCTCGATCTGGTGGAAAAGTCTGTGAAATGAATTCACGTGATCTGCGAACAGCCTCTGCAGGAAATTGACCTTCTTCACGAAGCGCTGCAAGATGATTATCTTTGATCAAGATCGCATCATAAAGTCCCATTCGATGGTTATAGCCACCACCACAACGAACTGCGTACTTATCAAGCAACCTCCACCCAGGCACTGTCTTACGAGTGTCATAAATTCGACATGATGTTTCTTGGACAGCATCGACAAACTGCCGAGTTGTGGTTGCTATACCAGAAAGCCTTCCAAGTAAATTTAGAATCACTCTCTCAATTTGTAGAATTGATCTGACAGAACCACTCAAGTAGCCGATCACGGCACCGGACTGAACGCTATCTCCATCACGTGCCACAGACGACCAAACAAGACTCTCCTGGAATTCCTTCACAACAACTTCGGCTGCTTGAAGACCCGCAATCACACCCTCCACCCTTGCAATAATGGCAAGCCTACTTTCTGCAATCAGAGGCACCAGTGCTGTACTTGTCCAATCGGTCTCCATCCCAAAGTCTTCTCGAAACCACATAGGTGCATTCTGTTTTACTTCTGCAGTAAAACGTTCGTTCCAAATAACCTGCCTATGATCCCGCGAGCCGGGGAGTTGATTCATTGTATCTAAAACCACAGTACTCATTCCTAGAGATTTTGGCCCATAGGGCATATCATAATAGAAAGGCGCTGGACAGGAGAAATCGACAAATCATTGTGACTTGGTTTGGATTGCCACCTCAAACGGAAGCTAGCATGAATTCTCTTAAAGACACGGCCACGTCCTCGTTGGCACAACATCGCCAGATCGTGGAACAACCTCCAGGGATCCGCCAACAGCATGCCCTCGCGAGCATCACGATGATAGGATTAATCACCCTGGTGGGCTGGCTCATCCTTCACAGGCAGCAACTTGTAGACTATCGCTATCCGCCTGAACAAACATTTCGCTTCAGTCTCGATATAAATAAAGCACCTCCAAGCGAATTGTCGCTGCTTCCCGGGATTGGCACTACGATGGCAGAGCGTATCATTGAGACACGTAGGACGCATGGACCTTTCACGAGCATTGAAGAGATTGTCCGTGTACCTGGAATAGGCACCATAACGCTGAACGAAATCAGACCATTCATTCGACCAATTTCGAATCTTTCTACGGAAAAGTAATTTATGGTTCGCCGTAAACCTGGCATATCTGACGAAAATGTTTTCGAACTTGTGACACCTTTTGCGCCAGCAGGAGACCAACCTGCTGCTATTGACTCTTTGATTGATGGCATAAATGACGGTGCTGCGTCTCAGGTCCTGATGGGAGCAACAGGATCTGGAAAAACATTCACCATGGCAAATGTCATCTCACAGATCGGCAGGCCCACTCTTGTACTCTCGCACAACAAGACCCTTGCGGCTCAACTGTATGGTGAGTTTCGTGACTTCTTTCCTCACAATGCGGTTCATTACTTCGTAAGCTACTACGACTACTATCAGCCTGAAGCATACATTCCGCAACGCGACATATATATCGAAAAAGATGCGGCTATTAACAAGGAAATCGATCGCCTTCGACTCGCAGCAACAAGTGCACTGGTAAGCCGTCGCGACGTGATTGTTGTGGCAAGTGTTTCCTGCATCTATGGACTTGGATCACCTGAGGACTATCGCGCAATGGTTATCCGTATTGCAACGGGAGTGCCATTATCTCGAGACGAACTTTTACGGCAGCTCGTTACGGTCCAATACGAACGCAGTGACATCGCACTTGAACGTGGTCGATTTCGGGTACGAGGTGACACAGTCGACATTTGGCCTCCATACGATGAACTAGCAACCCGTATTGAATTCTGGGGGGACACCGTTGAATCAATTGCTATAACCCATCCGGTCAGTGGTGAAGTAGCGGCAAGGAAAGATGAGACATACCTGTACCCTTCGAAACACTTTGTAATGCCGGAGGATCGTATTAAAGCAGCGGTTGGTGAAATTCGTCGTGAACTTGAAGAGCGTCTGGAAGAACTCAAAAGCCAAGGCAAATTATTGGAGGCACAGCGACTTTCTGCCCGAACAAAGTTTGATCTGGAAATGCTGCTAGAGGCTGGCTTTTGCCCTGGCATCGAAAATTATTCACGGCCACTTTCTGGGCGTCCACCGGGCAGCACGCCAGACACACTCTTCAGTTACTTTCCCGACGAATTCCTCTTTTTTGTAGATGAATCGCATGTCACTGTACCTCAAGTTCGAGGGATGTACGCTGGTGATCGAAGTCGAAAACTGACACTCGTTGATCATGGATTTCGACTACCTTGCGCTCTTGATAATCGCCCACTCATGTTTGAAGAATTTGAAAAAAAACTTCATCAGACTGTATACGTTTCAGCGACACCAGGCGTCTGGGAACTTGGTGAAACACAAGGCGAAGTCGTTGAACAGATTATTCGACCAACAGGACTACTTGATCCAGTCATTGAAGTGGTTCCTGCCCGAAATCAAGTTGTACATCTCCTTGGAGAGATTGGCAAAACTGTTGAAATTGGAAATCGAGTTCTTGTTACTACGTTGACAAAAAAACTCGCGGAGGATCTGTCCGACTATTTTCAAAAACAAAATGTTCGCTGTAGATGGCTCCATAGTGAACTTAATGCATTTGAAAGAGTTGAACTCCTGCGAGACCTTCGCGCTGGTGACTTTGACGTACTTGTTGGTGTGAATTTGCTCCGTGAAGGAATTGATCTTCCAGAAGTATCTCTCGTGGCGATCTTAGACGCCGACAAAGAAGGCTTCCTGAGAAGTGAGACTTCTCTCATGCAGACAATTGGCCGTTCTGCCAGAAACGTTGATGCACGAGTCATTCTTTATGCAGATCGAATTACTGACTCGATGCAAC
>PKCL01000009.1 GCA_002862165.1 Planctomycetaceae bacterium | reverse complement strand
GTGTTAACGCCGGCTGGCCAAGAAAAATTAACAGCAAAATTGGCTGAGTTTAGTTGTATGGAATAGTTCAATACGAATAAAAATGTGATTTGTCTCACATATGTTTAGCAGTGGTTCACCTTTTATAAGAAATGAAGATCAGTCTTTATGACACAAGGCCTTTTTATTTCTGGTACCGATACGAATGTTGGGAAGACAGCAGTTGCCGTTTCGATTTTAAAACAGAGCATTGGCCAGCGAATAGATTGCCGAGCATATAAACCGGTTGCCAGTGGTGTTCAGGGTGGTCTTTCAGATATCGAACGACTGTGGCAGGCAACCGAAAAATCAGGGAACCGTGAAGACGTTTGTCCTCAAGCATTTCAACTCGCCGTTGCACCGGAACAGGCTGCTGCTGCTGAGGAGAAACAGATTGACGAAGGTCTCTTACGCAAAGGGCTGTCTCCACATGGGTCATCGAAGTTTGTTCTTATTGAGGGTGCAGGCGGGTTGTTTTCACCGCTCAGCTATCAGACACTCAACGTTGATCTGGCCCGTGAGTTTCAAGTGCCCATCGTTATCGTTGACAGGAGTCATCTTGGGGCGATCGGTCGTACATTGATGGCTGTGACTGCAGCCGAATCGGTAGGTCTAACGGTTGCAGCCGTTGTGCTCTCTCAGACAGAACCGTGTCATCCTGATAACCCTCAAATGCCAGACAGTTCTTTTGTCATCGCACGGCAGGCACGCGAAGAATTACAAAGAAGACTTCCGCAAATCCTGATCTGTTGGCTCGGTTACGAATCAACTTCCATTGAACCATATGTGGATTGGTTCAAAAAGTCCGCACACCTTCAGATACCGATGTAGCCATACGATTCAAATCGTATGTGGAGATATCAGAAGTCTTTGTTGAGTTGGATTGAACCATTATGGAGTAACTATATGATCCGCAACTGACACTCGAATAAGAACGTCCCAGCATCCGTTTGCGTCTGGTGTGATGATCCAGTGAGGCATGACTACGACTGACTGATGGATACCCTCAAAACCACCTTCTGATTGACTCACAGATTCGATTGGGAATGTCCAGAAGCCAGCATGCCCACCGTTACTTGCAACACCACATTCAAGACTTACACGGATATCAAGCCATTCGTCTTCAAGACTTAAAAGTGACGTTTCTTTAAGATCAAGAAGAGTTCCAAGGTGCCCGAGATCCAGACCATCCTTGTCTTTGAAGCAGCGTCCTTTTGCTTGAGCAGGAAGCCCTGCGAAGTTGAACTCTACAGCCAAATGTTGACAGAAGTCATTCGGAAGATCTTCAAGCCTGTATCCAATTTCAACAGTATTGGAACCTGCGGAAAGTGTTACTGCTTTGGAAAGCGTGAATGGAATTCCCCAAACGTTCCCCGTCCGCGATAAGAGAACCTGCATACGATCTGGATTGCGTCGAATACTAGCCTCATATGCTCCCGTTGCAAAATCCCCGCGCTCCATTGCTTCACCAGAAATAATTGCTGCAATCGCTGCATCGACATCAAAAAAATGATCAACAAGGCTCTTTCTGCGATTATTATCATAACGAAGCTTTTCTGAGAGCCCGTCGTGTTTAAAGCTCGCTCGCTGAGAAGAATCAATAATGCTTCGTGCCCTGCCCGGTCCGGCACGTACTTGGTCGTGATATGCCTCAGGTCGACGATCAAGCGTTGCGAGAATATTGTGTCGCTGCCCTCTAAGGTCAAACTCATACGCCATCCCGCCGGCAGAAGGAGCAATCCAGAGATCAAAATGTTCATTAGACAATCGAACTTCCGTTTTACTGTCGAAGTCGTAGTCAGAACTGATAGCCTCGACCCATGTCGATGGCCGACCTTCAGCGCGATCAAGCGCATTTTCAGCCGTGATTAATTCTTGATAGATCGCATTTCGTAAATGTGGCAGATAGATGCCACCAAAAGCTCCGTGCCAATACGCACAATTGCATTGGCCTCGATACAGTGAATCAATGGCTTCGTCGTACGCAATCTTGTCAGTCATGGAATCCCTCGGCATTCTTGCAAGCCGATTACTGACAACCATCATCCGAGCATACATTTCGTTGGCTTCAGGATACTTGGAGCGAAAGTTTTTCCATGAACCACCACGAATAAATGGAACAATGAGGGCCTGCTGTGGATCACTTTTTGCGTTATGCCGTGCATTGATACAGGCAATTTGCTGTTCGGGTGGAAGCGCCCATTCGGTCATCTCCCGATAACTACATTCTGGGAGCCAGATTTTTCCGCCTGGTGAATCACTTCGAATCACTTCAGACGGTAACGACATCGTGACCCATTCTTGATTTTCCTCAAGGAGATGAAAAAAATGCTGTAACCAACCATCTTGAAAACAGGTCTTGTGTGTTTTTGGCCAGACCCCAAACTTTTCTCCGTCATCACCAAAAACGGCGACAGCTCCTTGTCTGCGTGAGGCAAGAAATCGGAGATGTTCAATCGTGGTATCGGGTGCTGCGAAGGGAATGATATATCGCAGGTGCTCACTTCCTGGAAATACCGCAAGTGTTCGACCGTCAGATTCAGTTGTCCAGTAACGGTCTAGTACTTCGTTAGTGAGGCCAGCAGCTTTGAAGTGAAAGTCATCCAGAATAGTCCAATCGATACCGGCATTGGCTAGATCGGCAACCATGCTTGAATCCCAGACTCGTTCAGCTATCCACATTCCTGTCACTGTTGTTTGAAGACGTTGTTCAAGCCACCGATTGTACTGACGAATCTGACCGATTCGGTCTCGCGAGGGCAACATGGCGAGTATTGGTTCAGAAAATCCACCACCGACAATTTCAATTTGTTGTGCTGCAGCTAAGGAAGATAATTGGTTGAGATATTCGGGATGGTTCATCTCAAGCCATTCAGCAAGTGGCCCGCTCGTATGCAAGGCAATCCTAATGGTTGAATGCTGTTGCAGTAGCTTCAGAAAAGGGAGATAGCTCTTCTGATAGGCATCCTCGATCACATCATGAAAGTTTCCGACTGGCTGATGATCATGAAGAACAAAGACAAGACGAATAGCAGGGTGCATGTGCGGAGCAGTCCGGAGGCCAAAAGAACATTCCGATTTTGATGTTTCTTGGAACGTGCGCCAAACCGGAATGAGAGATTCCAACAATGAGTACACGGCACTTCGGTGTCGGTCATACCGGCTCTAAGGACTAGGTAAAGATTGTCTATGCCAGCATCGTATTGTCTGAAGTTTTAGACCTATTCCCAACAACCGGTATCACGAAGTAAACGTGCCGCCGTCTTGGGTGGCATAGTTGAGACGTGATAGCCTGTCCCAAGTTCAAAACCCGCAAGAGGTGTGATCCTTGGCAGGGCTTCGAGGTGCCAGTGCCAATGTTCATCCGCTCTGTGCAGTGTGCTCGATGAGATAAATGGAAATTGATGGAGCCACCAATTGTAGCTCGCTCCAGGTAGAAGGTGCTCCAGTGCTGCTGGAAAGTGTTGTGTGAATCGTGCAACATCTTCGACACAACTCTGGTTTTCAGTGTGGAAAAAACAACAAGGTTCTTTCCTAATAAGCCATGCCTCAAACGGCTGACGAGGTGCTGGTGGGACAATAGCTACAAAATTTTTGTAGCTATGAATTACACGGTCCTGATTGTCTGCATCAGATAAGATATTACGAAATAGTGTTGGTTGATGAATGAGTTGATCACATTTCGCAGATATTGTTGGTGGAATGCAGTTGATCCCAATCAGTTGGCTGTGGACGTGTGCTAGTGATGCTCCCGCCTGTACACCACCATTTTTGAAGATTGTTGCCCATGTAATTCGAGAATCTGTAGAAAGTTGTTTCATCCTCTGCTGGCAGATTGTCCAGACGCCAACCCAGTCATCAAAGGGAATCTGAAGAACCGATTCAATGTGATCTGGTGATTCAATAACAACATCATGAACGCCATAGGCATGCATGTTACTTTGTGTTGTCATAGCTGATTGTGCGACGCCACCGATTTCTGTCGCAGAATCGCCAATTTCAACGATGGGATATCTATTGGCGATAATTCTCGATTTCCAATGCAGGGCTTCAAGCGATGGCCACTGCTGGATTGGATCTGGCGTCAGACTGGAATTTTCAATACAGAATGGACAATCAACTTTTCGGTAGTTTACGAGGTCATTTGGGCGAGCTGCGCGTCGTGGTGCAAGATAGACTTGTCGGTCCGAAAGAGGGTCATGGCGAAGCGTGGGTTCTTGTGAATGATCGAATGAAAATGACATGTATAAACCACTCGAATGAATGAGAAAAGGCAGCAAATGCACCTCTTATTGAACGCTACAATCCTCGCCCGTACACTCAGAGCCTATAACCAGTTGTGCTAAAAAGAGTCATTCATCAGAGTGCATTTTGGCAATTACGTATATCCTGTTTAGAGATTCGGAGAGAATAACATGCTTACAGTTGGCAACGAGTTCCCCCAGTTTTCCGTTCAAGCCTGCACTGGTACGGAAAAGGAAGACATCAAGTTGCTCACATCAGCTGACTATTCTGGAAAGTGGACTGTCTTCTTTTTTTACCCGAAGGACTTTACGTTTGTTTGCCCAACGGAATTAGCTGAGTTTAACAAACAGCTGAAGTCATTCTCAGATCGTGATACGAGTGTAGTTGGTGGCAGTACTGATAACGAGTGGTGTCACATGATGTGGCGACGATCGCATGCAGACTTGAAAGAGCTTGCCTACCCACTGATTGCTGCGCAAAAACTCGCTGCTGAGCTTGGTATTCTTGAGCAAACAGAGGGATACTGTCAGCGAGCAACGTTTATTGTCGATCCGCATGGGGTGATTCAATGGGTTGATGTAAATCAAGGCCGAGTTGGCCGAAACGTAGCAGAAGTGATTCGTGTTCTCGATGCGCTTCAGAGTGATGAACTTTGTCCGTGCAACTGGAAGAAGGGCGACCCGTATCTCAACGTGGAATAGTTTGTGATGACAGGATTGCATCGTGTGGCAGTTGGAGCAATCTATGCATAGTCGATTCCGTCGTCATTCCTGGAAAAATAAATTTCGTAATGCTCTGCGGGGTCTCCAGCGTGCCCTTCGGACACAGAGCAGTTTCGCTGTTCACCTGTTGATCGCGTGCATCGCCGTTATAGCTGCGGCGATACTCAGAGTAACCATGGTTGAATGGGGGCTTCTTGTTGCTGCCATTGGCATGGTCATGGTCGCAGAGATATTCAATACAGCGATCGAGTCATTATCGCGTGCGGTCGATACACAGTTTCACCCACGATTACGAGATGCA
>PKCL01000193.1 GCA_002862165.1 Planctomycetaceae bacterium | reverse complement strand
CTCCAACGCCTGAACCTGCCGCACATTTATTCGTTCATCGTGTTCTCCAGGTGTGGCTAATTCAGCACCCAGTTCAAACAAATCACACTGAATTGTTCTGAACAATGCGTCAAAGGGCTCACCTGCCGAGTGGGTTCTTGCCATCCCAAGATGGCTATTGAGTTCGTCAACAGTTCCAAAAGCCTCAATACGTGCATGATCTTTCGTCACACGAGGCCCACCAAACAGGCCAGTCTGCCCCGCGTCTCCTGTTTTTGTATAAATCTTCATAGGTGTTCTAAACTCTTCTCCAGTACTGAGTGACAAAAACTATTCCGACATTCTTCTTTAGATTTCTATACTGATCTCTAGTTTGACCAAATTTTTCAACCTCGACTATATCCCTGCCACCATTTCATTGGAGATCAAGCGTGACATCCCTCGAAACCATATTTTCCATGAGATCAAAGCCTTTCACTCAATTGCCTGCCATGCTCCTGTTTGTAGTTTGCCCGGCTCTGGCCTCTGACTATGAAAATAAGTTTCTCTCAGAGCCTGTCCGAATGACATCTGGGCTTAAAAAAGCTGGAGAAGGTTACTTCGCGGATGATATGAGCCGGATTTGCTACCAAGGCATCCCGAGCGACAAACCTTTTTACCAGATTTTCATCCAGCCCTTCCTGCCATCAGCCCCCAGAATTTCTGAACCGATCCGTATAAGTACAGGCCAAGGGCGAACCACATGTGCATGGTTCTCCCCAGACGGGAAAAAATTACTATTCGCTTCCAGCCACCTTGACCCCAAGGTCGGAGAAACAGAAGCCAAAGCGATGGCACAGATCAGAGAAGATGCGCGAACAGGCAGGAGACGGCGTTATCAGTGGGATTTTGACCCTCATATGGATTTATTTATTGCCGATCTAGAACGAGTGAGCCCACTCAAACAGCTTACTGACAGCCCAGGATATGACGCTGAGTGCTCTTTTTCTCCAGATGGAAAGCAACTCCTTTTCGTGAGTGACCGAGATGGCGACCCCGACATCTATGTTGCCAAAGCAGATGGTAGCCACGTGAGGCAGTTGACAGATCATCCCGGATACGACGGTGGACCCTTCTTTTCTCCAGACGGGCAATGGATCGCATACCGAACGGACCGTCAGGAAAAAGACCTTTTGCAGATTCATGTGATGAGAGCTGATGGAACAGGCGATGTTGCCCTCACAAAAGGACGAAGTGTTCATTGGGCACCGTATTGGCACCCGACGAAACCCTGGCTCATCTGGACGGGCGAAGATCATTCTGACCCCACGGCACGGCCCAACTACGACCTTTGGGTTGTGCAGTTTAAAACGGATCAATCTTTCAACACTTGCAGTGATCTCCTCAGGATCACGGACCACCCGGGAGCTGACGTTCTTCCTGTTTTCTCGCCAGACGGAAACTTCCTCATGTGGACGGCAAGCCGTGATGGTGAAGCGGGCAAAAAGCCGGCAAGTCAGCTTTATGTCAGTACACTCAAAATTGAAAACATCGAAACATCACTTCGTGAGAACACAAAGCACTAATCCAACTCTCAGGATTCTCTATTATGACAACCCTCAAAAATACAATCGCACTCATCGGGGCAGGGCAGATGGGCAAGGCACTTGCACAGGGTTTCTGTAATTCAGGAGAATGTGAGCCGTCGGAAATAATCGCTTATGACCCCAGCGAAGTTTCGAGGGCGAACCTGGTGGAAGCCATTCCAGGCGTGAACATGACACAGAATGTCACAGAGGCGATTCAAGCTGCTCGATATGTCATTCTTGCGGTGAAACCGCAGCACGCAACTGACGTGTGTCAAGCAATACAACCAGTGATTCAAGATGAGACTATCGTCATTTCAATCGTTGCGGGACTGCCCACTTCTTGGCTTTCTAACGTCTTAAAAACGTCTCGCATTGTCCGAGTCATGCCGAATACACCGTGTCTCATCGGTCAAGGGGTCTCTGCAATCACATTCCCATCGGACCTGAACGCAAACGATGTCAACACAATTCAAAAGCTTTTCATGACAGTGGGGGTAGTGCACGCTGTTCCCGAATCAATGCTTGATGCTGTCACTGCTGTGTCCGGCTCTGGCCCTGGCTATGTGGCACTTCTAATCGACGCCCTTGCAGACGGTGGCGTGCGGGCAGGTCTTCCCCGAAAACTTGCCCTCGATCTCGCAGTTCAAACATTTGCTGGGACAGCATCACTTATTGCTGAGACTGGAGATCACCCAGCAGTCGTCAAGGACCGAGTTAGCAGTCCGGGCGGAACAACTATTGCTGGCCTCTCGGTACTGGAAAGAAAAGGTGTCAGGGGTGCTCTCGCAGATGCCGTAGCGGCGGCAGCGGCTCGTTCCTCGGCACTTGCGCAATCAGTCAATTAGCATCTCACGAGACGCTGAAAATATTACTAATCACTCCAAACTTTACCTGCGACTTCGACTCTTTTTCTTCTTTTTCGACGTCTTTGTCACCGATTTCTTTTTGCTTTTTTTTGTTGCTGGAGCTGTCGGCTTGCGTTTTATTGCACTCTCTGTTTTTTTCTTAGTTGCCTTTTTCTTTGCTACCTTCGTCTTCTTCACGACTCGCTTTTTCTTAGCTGTAGCTTTCTTCACCGCCCGCTTTGTGGCTGAAGCTTTCCTGCCTGATACGCTTGCGTTACCGAATGCATTTTCCCAACCTACTGCGTAATCGGTTGTGGTTCCAACTCGAATGACCGACATGCTTCCCTCTTCTCTGATTGATTATCGGTGAATAGTTCAACAGACATCCGTTTCCGATCTCACGAATTGGAGTGCCGTTCTCACAGCACTGAATGTACCAACTCCTAGTCAATTTTTAAGACGACCTTTCCGAAATTTATTGGCAAATCAATTCGTTCACTTGGAAACCGCCCAGATGTGACATCGGTGATCCACTCCACATTGCTTATGGCAGTCGGACCAGCCTGACAAAAAGCAAGACTATTCCGCTGACACAACGACTCCGAGATACACACTCGATGTGATTCGTGCAACAAATCTCGTAGAGGATTTTTATTGAGCCACATCTGCTTCAGGAGCAGGGGCTCTGCGACAAGATAAACCTGCTCGCCAGAGCTAATATTCGAGGGTTTTTGAAACCAACGGACCCACGCAAAGGCCTCATCCTGTAGAATATATCGCTCCCACACACGATTTAAATTTATCGTATGCGTACTCATTTCCTGACTTCTTTCTGTGGAAGTACGACGGCCCGACCCCCTATCCGACCTGACCTCATTTTAGCCGCCCAGTCACCGACTTCCTGCAAGCCGATTTGCCGAACCGGAAATACGCCGCTCATGAGCGGCCAGAGGACTGCTAACTTTGCCCAGAGTTCTTTCCGTTTTTCGCGTGAAGGAAGCCCAGCTGCATCAATACCTGCCAACGTTACGCCGCGTAAAATAAAAGGATAAACAGTTGTTGGAAGCATGACACCACCGGCATTTCCAATACTCGCAACTGCTCCGCCAGCAGCCACCACTCGAAGAATATGAGCGAGCAGCTCTCCGCCTACTGTATCGATCACGCCAAGATATCGAGCACTTGATAACGGCTTTTTATCGTCAGGAAGAGCCTCTTCAGGAGATTGCACTGCTGACGCACCGAGTGATAACAGAACGTCTGAGACCGTTTTTTTCCGAGTGCACGCTACTACTTGAAACCCTGCCAATGCAGTCGCAGCTACCGCGAGCATGCCTACACCACCACTTGCACCTGTAATAAGCCAGGGCAGGCTCTTATCACTCTGCTGACGTGCTTGGTAATCCCAATCTATGACTGATCGGAGCCGTTCAACTGCTAATATTGCGGTAAGGCCTGCTGTTCCCATGGCCATGGCTGCAACCGCCGAGAGATTCTGTGGCCTTTTTATAATTGCGACCGGTGGAGCCCATACCTCAGTTGCAAAGCCGCCCGAAATTGTCTCACCAAGACCGTTTCCCGTAGCAACAACAGGTGTTCCTGCAGCATATTCTCCACAAGAGGAACGAAGGCTCCCCGAAACGTCTATACCGGGTACAAGTGGTAATTTTCTAGCGATACCCGGGTGGGCCTCACACGCAAGTGCATCTTTGTAATTAAACCCGGCAGCTTCCACATCAATGCAGACAGACTGACTATCCAGGTTCTCTGGTAAGGGACCTACTGCGGCCTCAAGTTCACCATCCGACCCTCGATTCACGACCCAACCGAAGGGCTCGGTATCCTGGTTCTGATTTCCCATAACCGGCGTGCTCTTTCTTCCGTATGTATAATTTATGATCCAGCCACGCCAAGCACACAAAAGTTCCTCAGCGGTCGCAAATAAAATATGTATTCCTGCTATAGTACGATAAGTGTCTCAAGAGACACGAAACGGATATAAAAGCGAGTGCTACTTCACCCGCACCACCAAAAACCACACCCTATTCCCCACAAGGAGAAAACAATGGGAAATGCCATGGAGTTTACTGACGCAAATTTTCAGCAGGATGTCCTTGATTCAGATGTGCCAGTATTGGTTGATTTTTGGGCTCCCTGGTGCGGACCCTGTCGTATGATTGGACCTGTTATTGAAGAACTTGCTTCAGAAAACACAGGAACATTCCGAGTGGGTAAGGTGAATGTCGACGATAATGGAAGCCTCGCTATGAATTACAACGTATCAAGCATTCCAGCAATCATGATTTTCAAAGGTGGGCAACTGGTCCAGCAGTTTATGGGCGTCCAGTCGAAGGAGAAGCTCCAACAGGCACTCGATGAGGCAAAGTCAGCATAGCCTTCGCAAGCCGATGGTTTGGCCTCGACCGCGTGTCAATGGTACCACGACCTCGGTGAGGCCCAAGCGTCCCAACCTTTTCAACGAGTCCATCATCGACAAAGCCTGCGAGATTGGCGTGGAAACTTGGTTGTCGCAACTTTTCAACGGCCTTTGCCTCGATTTGTCGAACTCGCTCGCGTGTCACTCCAAAAATTGTGCCGACTTCCTCCAGCGTATAGCTATATCCATCAGCAAGCCCAAATCTGAGCCGAAGAATTTCTCTTTCTCGATAAGAAAGTTCATCAAGAACCTTTCCTAAGGTAGCTTGCAGAGCGTGCTGATTCATACCCCGGAGAGGATCTTCTTCGTGGCTGTCACGCACGAAGTCACCGGCAGCATTGTCCTCGCTCTCGCCTAACGGCTGGTCAAGTGAGACAAGGCGATGTGCCATCCTCTCAATACAACAAACATCTTCGAGAGGCATGCCGGAACATTCAGCCAACTCCTCAACGCTCGGTTGGCGACCAT
>PKCL01000007.1 GCA_002862165.1 Planctomycetaceae bacterium | reverse complement strand
AAAGAAAAGCAGGCTCAGCGTGTGAAGGGTGATAAAATATCATGCCGCTATGTGCTGGTTCGCAACATATCTGAAGTTGCCGACAATGATTTTGGATCAGCAGCGGATATCGCAGTAGTCTTGGCGAAGTAGGTTTGCGGCATTACTTTTCATAACGCGTTCCAGTTCGCGACATGTAGATGATATGTCTGACAAATGTGGGATGCAATGTTACAAACAAAACTCATTACCGTTGTTCTTTCAGCATTTTTTTGCGCCGTTTCAATTACGGCATCAAATGTGGTTGCGTCCGACGGCAGGGCTTCACAGGTCGATTTTTTCGAGACCAAAATCAGACCCGTGCTGGTTGCACATTGCTATGAATGCCATTCAGACGAGGCGGGAGAAGCAAAAGGTGGCTTGCGACTCGATTCCAAGCAAGGATGGCTCGTCGGTGGAGACTCAGGGCCAGCAATCATTCCTGGCAAGCCGGATGAAAGTCATGTTCTTCTTGCAATAAATTACAGCGGCGACATGTCAGAGATGCCGCCGAAGTCCCGACTCTCGTCAAAAGTTATCCGTGACTTTTCCCAATGGATTGAAAATGGCGCTGTTGATCCAAGGGAAGACGAGGGGTCAGCGCTGCAGAAGAAAGTAATAGACATTGAGGCAGGAAAGAAGTTTTGGTCGTTTCAGCCACGTCAGATATTCTCAGAAAATGATTCGATTGATGGGCTTGCTCGTCCACAGTCACTCCCTGCTTCTGCAGACAAACTTGTAAGAAGGCTATTCCTTGATGTCATAGGGCTGCCGCCAACGCTGGATGAGCAAAGGAAGTTTCATCAGGTCTATAGCAACGAATCTCCTGAAAGGGCAGTTGAGGTATTTCTAGATGATCTCTTCGGTCGGAAAGAGTTTGGAGAAAAGTGGGCTCGCCATTGGCTCGATGTCGCTCGTTATGCAGATTCGAATGGAAGCGACTTCAACCTGACGTATCCCGAGGCGTGGCGGTATCGGAACTATGTGATCCAGGCGTTGAATGATGATCTTCCGTACGACCAGTTTCTTCTGGAGCAAATCGCGGGAGATCTTCTTCCGTATGACACTCTGGAACAAAGGAATCAGCAACTTGTTGCGACTACTTTTTTAATGGTCGGACCGAAAATGCTAACTGAACGAGACAAAGAGAAAATGCGTCTCGATATTGCTGATGAACAGCTCGACACAATCAGTCGAGCAACAATGGGGCTCACGCTTGGA
Organism: Planctomycetaceae bacterium; assembly: GCA_002862165.1. Taxonomy (GTDB): domain Bacteria; phylum Planctomycetota; class Planctomycetia; order Pirellulales; family UBA1268; genus UBA1268. Next base: position 4,064 of record PKCL01000007.1, on the reverse strand, counting down.
TGCGCCCGATGTCACGACCACAAGTTTGATCCAATTCCAACCACGGACTATTACGCATTGGTGGCCATCCTTCATAGCACCCTGACGACCGATGGCATTCTCATGAACAATGTCAATGTTTCCGGGTGGAAAGAAACAGATCTTCTGATCGATGACGACGAGAGGCAGCGGTTGGAAACGTTTCGTTCAAAGATGAAAAATATTGAGGGAAATATTCAGCATAAAAAGCAGCAGAGGGATAAAGTTTTAGATTCAGTAGCCGGTGTTCTCGTTGACGATATTGATGCCATTCGAAAAGGGAAGTGGCGGAAGTCGACCTATCGTCCTAAATATGTCGGTGATCACTATCTTGTGGCAGACAAGCAACAATCGCTGTTTTCAATTGAATGGAAAGCCGCGTTGCCCAAGCCAGGAAGATATGAACTTCGAGTAAGCTTTCGAGGTGGTAAAGGTCTTGCGACGAAGGCTCACTACACAGTGCACCACGCCGAGGGCGAGAATCAGGTTGTTGTTGACCAGACAGTCCTTCCTTCTATTGATCAGCTATGGCAGCCGATTGGCCAGTTTGAATGTGATACAGAAGTTGTTGTGAATCTTGCTGGGAGCGAAACAGACAAGCCGATTCTTGCTGATGCCATTCGCCTTGTGCATGTGGAAGATCTTGAAAAAGACATGCCGACTGATACGTCTTCGTTGGACGAGGAGATTAAGCATCTAGAGGATGCACTCGCAGGTATCAAAAAAAACAGTCCTGAAATACCGAGGGCCATGGCTGCCCAAGACAATGAATCAGAACGCATCGGTGATTTGCATGTACGTATTCGTGGAGAAACAAAAAATCATGGAGAGAAAACACCGCGTGGATTTCTCCAGGTAGTGAGCTGGAATGGTGCGGAACAGCCTTCGATTCCAGCTCATCAGTCAGGACGAGTGCAGCTCGCTGAGTGGATCACTGCTAAGGAGAATCCGCTTACCGCACGGGTTATGGTGAATCGGATCTGGCAGCATCTGTTTGGTCGAGGCATTGTGGATACGAGCGACAACTTTGGTGTGCGGGGAACGGTTCCGTCGAACCCGGAGCTTCTCGATTTTCTTGCCGAAGAGTTTGTGAAAAGCAACTGGTCTGTCAAAAGTCTGATTCGGAAAATTATCGAGTCGAAAACCTATCAGCAGGCTGTCGCCGATAGTTCAGAAGAAACTATCCAAAAAGTAGAATTTCAAAAACAGTATCGACGGCCTGCTCCAGCGGAGACACTCCGTGATTCTCTATTGGCACTCTCAGGGAAGCTTGATGGCGAGTCTCGTGAATCCGTTGTAAGTGAACTTGGCATGCATGCCATTGAGTCAAATGGAAAGCGGCATGTGTCGTTGAGTCAAACCGGCACGTTGCGACAGCGAAGTGTGTATCTACCTGTTGTGAGAGGGGCTGTTCCACCATCGTTGACTGTTTTTGACTTCCCGAACCCCGATCTTGTCACAGGGAAGCGATCCATAACAACGGTGCCGGCGCAGGCCTTATTCATGATGAATTCACCATTTGTTCATGAAATGTCACATGCTTTGAGTTTGCTCTTGCTGCAGAACAATGTGACAATCGAGAAAAGTGTTCAGCAGCTCTATCAACGTGTTCTCATTCGGCAGGCGGGTCACGCTGAGGTGAGCAAGGGCAAACAATATGTTGCTGAGTTGATTGAGGAGGGGCAGTCACTTGAACAGGCTTTTGCTTCGTTTGTTCAGGTACTATTTTGTTCGGCAGAATTTCGGTTTATTGAATAGTGGCATCAGGAACGCGGTATGAAGCAGTGTCATCAATTTACAGCGAGTCACGATCGTCGCCACTGGTTGCAGACAACAGCCTGTGGTTTTGGGGCTCTTGCATTTCAGGCTTTTGCACATCGTATTGCACGTGCTGCGGGCTCAGGCTTGGATCATAAGCCCCGAGCTAATCGCGTTATATTTCTTTTCATGCACGGTGGTGTTTCTCAGGTGGATTCGTTTGACCCGAAGCCCGCACTCACTCAGTACAACGGAAAAAAACTGCCCTTCAAAGGGATTGAAAATCTGGATGTGTCACTGAAAGACAAGGCAGGGTACGGCAATCTACTGGAATCACCCTGGAAGTTTCAGCAGTACGGAGAAAGTGGTGCATGGGTAAGTGATCTTTGGCCTCACCTCGCAAAGCATGCCGATGATCTCTGCTTCATCAAGTCTATGCACACAAAAGGGACATCGCATGGTCAGGCCGTCTCGATGATTCATACCGGCAACGATAATCTCTTGCGGCCATCAGTTGGCGCGTGGGTGAGTTACGGCCTTGGTGTAGAGAATGAAAATCTTCCAGCGTTCATCAGTATTACGCCGCCAGCAGGACATGGTGGAACCCGTAATTATGGTTCAGCATTCCTGCCTGCCCATCATCAGGCCACAGCACTTGGTCATTCATCGAGTAAAACAGAAGACGCAACGATTGACTATCTCCAGCCGGCCGATGCACATTCGGCACATCAGCATCGCCAGCTTGAGATGCTCAATGAAATCAATAAAAAGCATTTTGGGAAGAGTCGGGATCCACAATTAGATGGTGTGATTCGCAGCTATGAGTTGGCTGCTCGTATGCAAGGTGTCGCACCAGAATTGATTGATATCAGCAAGGAATCGAAAGAAACTCGAGAACTATACGGCATGGACCGGAAAGAAACATCAAGTTTTGGTCATCGTTGCCTCTTGGCCCGTCGTTTCTGTGAAGCTGGAGTTCGATACATTCAAGTCAGTACGCCATATGTCTGGGACCAGCATAATAATCTCGTAAAGGGCCACACGAGGAATGCACTAAGTGTTGATAAGCCAATATCAGGACTTCTGGAAGACCTGAAACAACGAGATATGTTCGATGATACGCTTGTTGTCTGGGGAACTGAATTTGGTCGTACGCCAGTTGTACAGGGTAAAAACGGGCGCGATCACAATCCTGCTGGATTCACGGTCTGGCTGAGTGGTGCCGGGGTAAAGGCCGGTTTCAGTCATGGTTCAACTGATGAATTTGGTTATTTTGCGCAAGACAACAAAGTACATATGCATGACCTTCATGCAACAATCCTGCATATTCTAGGAATTGATCACGAAAAGCTTACGTATCGTTATGCCGGTCGTGATTTTCGCCTGACTGATGTCTACGGCAACGTCGTCAGTGATATTCTTGCGTGATCTCCACACAAAAATTTGAACGGCAGATAGCCGAATGAAACGTCCCACGATTCTCTCGCTTGGTGAAGTGCTGTGGGATTTGTTCCCGGATGGTGAACGCTTTGGCGGTGCACCTGCCAACTTTGCATGTCATGCTGCGGTCCAGGGCGCTGACGTAACAATGCTCAGTGCAGTTGGCGATGACCAACACGGACGCGATGGTATCGATATACTCAGTGCGTATGGCGTTGATGTAAGTCTTATGCAGGTAATTTCTGAAACGCCGACTGGTACGGTAGGTGTCGAAGTTGACGATGATGGTAAACCAACGTTTGTGATTCATCAGGGCTCGGCTTGGGATAATCTCACTTGGAACGATGCGATAGCCTCTCGAATAGCTACAGTTGATGCGATCTACTTCGGAACGTTGGGACAGCGCGATCCTGTCTCACGAGCCACAATCCGTGAAGCTGTCGAGACGGCTGCCCTTGCAGGAATTCCCCGTGTTCTGGACATCAATCTCAGGCCACCATTCTTTGATGCTGAGATGATTCGTGACTCGGTTCAGCTCGCCAGTATTCTGAAACTTAGTGACGATGAATTGGTTGAGGTTTGCTCTGCCTGTAGTATTAGCGAGACCAGCCGACCGAACGTGATGCTGCAAGGCCTGCTTGAATTTGGCAAACTTGACATAGTCGTTCTGACACGTGGCAAAGATGGAGCTATGCTGGTTACGCCAGATGATACCGTCACTCAGAACGGAATCTCTGCGAACGTGATCGACACAGTTGGGGCAGGGGATTCATTCACTGCATCTTTTCTGATTGGAGAGCTGCGAGGTGAGCCCCGCAAGCAGAACCTGCAGAGGTCCTGTGAGATCG
>PKCL01000450.1 GCA_002862165.1 Planctomycetaceae bacterium | reverse complement strand
AATTAGTGCATGGCTGGTCAAAGTTTTGATGGATTGCAAGCTTATACCAGCATAGTAAACAGAAGATGAGAGAAGAGTTATCACGACGTGAGGGAGTTGAATCTGAATTCATTCCCTCACGTTTTTTGTTTTTTGATATACGTTTGAATATATATATTATCGTGTGAATGATCCTCAGTTTTATGGAGATCGGTATTGACGAGTTTCGTTCTAATGAGCTTCTGGCATTTTACGTGCGGGATCAGGCCATAAAGGATCTTCCACTCGACTGGCATCCATCATTGAGATGGCTTGTGTGACTAAGGTAGGATGATCTGTCGCCAAGTTCTTGGTTTCACCTAAATCGGTACTAAGATCATAGAGTTCTACTGCACCACCCGATTGTGGTCGCACTGCCTTCCAATTGTTCCAGCGAAGAGCCTGAATGTGGTTTTTACCCTCATGCAGTTCCCAGTAGAACGATTCTCGTTTGGGCGCAGGGCCCCCTTCCAGAAAACTCACGAGGGACAAGCCGTCTGGTGAGTACTCTTTGGGTAAATCAGCACCAGAAAGTTCTGCAAATGTCGGTAGAAGGTCCCAGAAAGCCCATGGCTCATCTGTCACCCGCCCAGCGGGTACAGTGCCAGGCCACCACGCTATTGCAGCTTGACGGAGGGCTCCTTCATACATGCTCCTTTTAAAGCCGCGAAGACTTCCACCCATTGTCTGATTAAATCGTTTTCCGATCGTTGTCTTCGGGTCGAATGATGAACCATTGTCTCCAGAAAATATAATAAGTGTCTTGTCGGCAATTCCTTTTTCCTTAATGAGTGCGACAAGTTTTCCGACATCGGAATCAAGCCGCGTCACCATTGCCGCATAATTCTTTTCCTTTTCAGTCCAAGGTTTGTCTTCATAAATTCCTTGGTTGTCAATTTCAAATCGTCCATGAGGTAATGTGATGGCATAAAATAGAAAAAATGGATTGTCAGAATGTTTATCAACCCATGCAAGGACGTTCTGTTCAATTTTTTCTTGAGCATAAACCTTTGCTCCTTTTTTATTTTCTGGAATTTCAACCCGCGTGGCGTCATCATAGAGATAGGAGGGAAAATAACTATGGGCGTGACGTTGGCAGTTATAGCCAAAAAAATGATCAATGCCGTTTTTGAATGGGCTGCCAGTTGTGTTAAACATTCCCATGCCCCACTTGCCCATTGTGGCAGTCTTGTAGCCAGCTCCCTTGAGTACAGTACCGACGGTGACCAAGCCTTCTGGCAGGGGCTTTTGGCCTTCTGGCTTGATTTCACGATTTCCACGAATCGGACAATGGCCGGTATGAAGTCCTGTGAAAAAAGAACTTCTTGCCGGTGCGCAGACGCTTGTTCCTGTATACGCCGACATGTAACGAGTGCCTTCAGCGCAAAGACGATCAAGGTGAGGAGTTTGAATTAATTCTTGACCATAGGCACCAACATCACCTTGCGCAATATCGTCAGAGAGAATGAAAATCAAGTTTGGACGGTCATCAGCAAAAAGATTGGCGGAAGGTACCAATAATGCGAGAACAAGACCAAGCCACACCAATCGAATTGTGATCCAATATGTCACAAGTTTCTCCTGCTGAGATAAATTTTCTAATTTTGAATTACCTGGATAGTTCCGGGCGGCTTAATCGTCAGAGGTATAAACGATCTCCCCTCGAACAAATGTTTTTATTGGCTTGATGTTACGAATTTCATCAACTGCAACGGACATGTAATCACGGTCGAGTATCACGATATCGGCCCACTTGCCAACTTCGATACTGCCTAAGTCCTTTTCTTTGAACAAAAGAAAAGCATTATTTCTGGTGTGAGCGGTTAGGGCCGCCTGACGTGAAATAGGATTCCGAATAGATTCTGTATTCGGGAAAACTTTTCCACTTACTACCCACCACAACGAATGGAATGGGTTGATCGTCGAAACGACAGTCGAATCAGACCCGAGCCCCCACACGATACCACTATCCTGTATCCATGAGACTGGTGGGGAGTCACGATCATCTTTAGCAGGCTTTGCTGTTTTGTTATGAATAGCAATTGTCAGCCCAAGTTTTTTTGCCCGTGCAATACTTTCTTTTGAAATTAAGTCACAGTGTGCAATCGTCCAACGAAGATCTTTCATTGAATGGTTTTCATTAATAATCTCAGCGATATCAAGAATTCGGCTTGCTGTTGAATCTTGCATCGCATGCTCATGAATGTGCCACCCACCCTCAGCCGCGTATAAAGCAATTTTTTGAAATTGATTCCAAACATCATCGTCATAAAGACTGACTCGCATGGAACTGTCATGCAGCGGGTTGTACGTGTGTTCACCGATGCCAATAAGGCCAAACCAATCATTATTGAGGCGTGGTTTTGAAGACTGTATAAAAGTGATGGCTTCATTGACCTCTACTGGGTTATCAGCTCGATAGCGAAGTGAATGGAAGGTTCGTAACGTAAGCCTTCCTTGGTCTGCTAATTTTTTTACGGGGTCGAAATTACCGTCGGTGGAACGACCGACATCGTAAACGGTTGTGAGCCCATGGCTATTTAAAATAGAATTAAAGAAGGCGACATCTTCAACACGTTGTTCCGCTGATCGGTGGGGTACAAAAGTTGTTGCCTGATTTATGATTGCTCTGGCGCCACCGGAACGTCCAGAAGAATTACGTCCAGATTGTGATCGGCCGCCTTGTGAGCGATTGGAACTACCTTGTGAGCGATTGGAACTGCGCTGTGAGTTCGTTTGTCGCCCGCCTCCACGGCTGTTGCTATCGCCAGCCTCGGCCAATTCTTGTTGAGCTAAGCTATTCATATAAGCTCGGCTGTATGATTTTTGAATGAATAAAGGATTCACCGGTGCAATAGTATCAAGCTCCTCAGTTGTAAATCCTCCTGGTGCGTCAGCAAATTGCTGCTCACTCCATCCGCCAAGCACAAAAACCCATTGACCCGGTTCTGCCTCTACAACTTTCTGGCCGATAATTTTAAGTGCTTCTTTACGAGATGTGATGCCATCAATTCTGGCTTCAAATCTCCATCTTGAAGCACCTCTCATGTAGTGCATGTGATTGTCAATGAGGCCAGGGATGACAGTGCGGCCTTCAAGATCGATATGAGTAGTTTCAGGTCCGGATAAATCAAGAATTTCGGTATTACTACCAACAGCCGTAATGCGTCCCTCTGAAATTGCAATAGCTTCAGCTATGGAAAACTCAGCATCTACAGTCAGCAATTTTCCATTATGAAGAATTTTGTCAGGGTGCCCTGCGGTCACAACAATTCCTGTCATGATGCTACACGAGAAGATAAGTACCCTAAATGACTCCCACATCTCAATGCCCCGGATTTCTTTCATATGGTTGCAATGTACGTATTGCCTTAAAGTATGACACGTCGATTTTTTCTTGTATATGTTCAGCCCCAATGTGTGGGATAAATGACTCCATCTTTGACATTGATTGAAAGGCAAGTTCACGAACAAGGATCAAATGAATTGCAATGCTATCAATCACCCAGCATGTATTCATGTGCTTTGGTAGTTACGAAAAAGCAAGATCTGCTTTCATGCGATATAGCTATTAAATGTTGGATTGGTCAAAGCTTCCGTGATTGTTTCCCGAACGCGTACTCATAGGCTTTCGTAATACTATGAGCTCAGCTTTATGCCACTCGTTCATTCAGCATCCATTGTTATTCTGTTTTTTGGATAATTCCAAATAAATATTTAAGAAAATAATTCGTTTGCAAATAAAAACTAATGACTTGTGGTTGATGGCATGAAACGGTCGATCGCATTGGAGTAGGGATTGGTGTGCTGTCAGGAACTATCTTTTCAGGCCCTATTGTTTGGAGATTGCCTTTTTGTTTTCTAAAAAAATAAGGGAGATTTCTAGGTGTGGTTGACTGGGACTGGAACCGAAAGGAGACTAGAATTTGGCTGTATAAGACATGTATACGCCGGATGTGGTTTATGACATCTTAGATTCTGTCATTTTCATGTTTCGACAAAACAATTATTGGTCATGTTACCTTCGTTTTTTATACTACTAATAGTATTACGCAGTACGTTCCTAGGCCTGGGTGTTGTAAGTTGCAGAAATTCAATTTGAAGAAGGGCTTGTCACTTCCAATAACAGGATCGCCCTCAGAGGAAATTACAGATGCTCCTGACGCTGAAAGCGTTGGAATTGTTGCAAGTGATTTTGAGGGCCTAAAGCCAACCTTGTTCGTCAAAGTCGGAGATCGTGTACAGAAAGGGCAGCCTGTCTTTCAGGATAAAAAAAATCCTGGTGTAAATTTTACGGCACCCGCAAGTGGCGTCATCGAACAGATAAATAGAGGCGCGAAAAGAAAATTTGAGTCATTAGTAATTCGTGTAGAGGGTAACGACGAGAAAACGTTTACCACATCCGCAGCAAGCAAATCGGTTTCTGCTAAAGAACATGTTGTTGACATGCTTGTTGAATCAGGTCTGTGGACAGCCTTCAGGACGCGTCCCTATGGCAAAGTGCCACGTGTCAATTCCCTGCCGGCTGCTATTTTTGTAACTGCGATTGATACGGATCCACTCGCCCCCAGCGCAAAGTTTTTGATTCAGAAAAAAGAAGATGCTTTTGTCGAGGGTTTGTTGTCTCTGGCGACGATTTCTGACAATGTTCATGTTTGTGTTGCCAATGAATCAGACGTTCGTGTGTTAGATCATCCACACATCAAGTATCACATTTTTAATGGACCACATCCCGCGGGGCTACCGAGCACCCACATTCACTTTATTGATCCTGTTGGTCCAAATAAGACTGTGTGGCATATTGGTTACCAAGACGTGAGCGCGGTTGGAAATCTTTTTCTAGAAGGTCGTATCGATTGCGGGCGATTTGTTGCAATAGGTGGCCCGGGAGTTATTGAACCCAAGATCATGAAGACACGAATGGGAGCAAAGATTCCAGAAGTGATTCATGGACAATGTGTGACTGGAAAGAAGCTGAGGATAGTATCAGGGAGTGTCTTGTCCGGCAGGCAGGCTATTGAACCGGTTGATTACATAGGCCGATTTGACAATCAAATCGCAGTCCTCGAAGAGGGTGATTTCCGAGAATTTCTTGGATGGCAAAAACCGGGATTTAACCAATTTAGCGTGACGAACGCCTTTGCGTCAGCATTTACCAAGGGTGTTCAATTCCCTTTTACAACCTCAACGGGCGGTAGTAAGCGGGCAATGGTACCGATTGGGAGTTATGAAAAAGTCATGCCGCTCGATATTCTGGCCACGCAGCTACTTCGTTCATTGATCGTCGGGGATACTGAGCAGTCACAAA
>PKCL01000142.1 GCA_002862165.1 Planctomycetaceae bacterium | reverse complement strand
AAATCAATGCCTGCAAGAAGAATATCTGCGTGTGTCGGTTTGACAGTAATTTTATTGTCACCAGCTGCCAGAAAGACATCTTCAAGAGCATGGGCGACTTGCACGGCTGCGTCGAGGCCTACGATACGAGCAGCACCTTTCAGAGAGTGAGCTGCTCGCATCAGTGATTCAATAATTTCAGCCGATTGACGTTGCTCCTCAATCGCTAAAACTCCTGAGGATAGAATTTCTGCTTGGCTTTCAGCTTCAAGCCGAAACAGTTCAAGCATAGAAAAACCGCTTAAGTCATCGTTCACGGAAACGCCCTCTCTTGGGAATTCACTCACTTAGGATGGGATTTTTTCGTGGATTCCACCGAACACCTGATCAGTATTCAGAAGGCTTACGGTCCGAGAATTCCATGAAAATAATGCACTTGAAAAACGCTGTCCAGGTTTGCCGAGTGTCGATGGCACTTCTCGAACTTCATCTTTACCAACCCTGTGTACTCCAGCAACTTCATTCACAGGGAAGGTCCATCTACGTGTGACTCGGCCAGTTATAAGTGAGGTGACTAGGAGCCTTTCAGGGGCAAGAATCGCGGCATCATCAGAAGTTTGGATGGTTCGATTGTTGTCTTTTTGTACATCACTGGTTTTGGTTGATCTCATGATCGGTGAGTCCAGGTGCTTAAGCCCGAGTAATCCGTGCAGAGAGCAGCAAAGAAGCAGTTGTCCGCGTACGTTTACCATGCCAGTGAATACAGAATTGCTTCGGTGCGGAATGCTATGAACTTTACGAAGTGGAGTAACTTCAATCAGTGCTTCTGAAGCGAGTGCAAACCATTCGTTGGCAAGTCTGAAAATAAGTACACTCAGACCACTGGAGTCTGTGTCCTCTGGCGGCGTTTCAAGGACGTGTTGCCACTCTTCGAGGTAGCCCTCTGGTGGTTCACGGTTGAAAAACACCTCTGCAGCATTAGCCATCACCGGACAGTTACGGCAATGGATATGCGTTTCTAGTTCTGGACAGCTTCGATCTCCACTGACACCGATCTCTCTCCAGCAATTAACTGGTTGTGATTCAGCCGCGAGTGTACCTTCAGGCATTGTTAACGCTGTCCTATGTCCTTGTTCATTGGATTTTTTCATGACTTCGTACCTGCTAAAGAAGCACTTCGACGATACCTTCGCTCGGCAGCAGTGTCACCCCGCTGCTTGGCAATAAGCGCGAGGCAAAGAAGAGCCCCCTGATGACGAGGTTCCAAGTAGACGGCTTTTACGAGCAATTTCTCTGATATCATCAAATCACCCATCGTTTGGTGAAGTATCGCTAAGGTGTACAGGAGATCAGTCTGTGCACCATCGTTTCGAAGAGACCGTTGGCAGAGTTGAATTGCCGCCTCTATGTCACCAGCGTTTGCGCAAGCTTCGACTTCTTGAATGATCTCTCGTGGCACAATGGGCACAGCTATATCTTTGACCGTTGCAACTTTCGGTGCTGGATCTTTAAGACCACACATTTTGTTTTGTGCGTGAGATAAGACGCCTTGCTTGGTGTCTCTTGATAGCGATGTTTCTGTTCGCGTATCCAGTCTTTTGTGGCGACAGAATGTAAGTGGACCAGTCGGCTCCCAATCACGGGCAGGCAGAATAGCAGGTTCAACTGCACCAACGACGAGTTCTCCATCGGGCTTTAGCAAAATTTCTAACTTGAAAATAAGTTCCTTGCGGGCAGGCTTTGTAAGATAGATTAATAAGTTGCGACAGCAGATCAGGTCGAATTGCCCACCTGCCAATCGAAGTAATTTCTGAGGGCTGTCCGTGGCGAGAAGATTCAGATGAACAAAATCAATAGTGTTCTGAGCTTTGGCGGTGACCTCCCATCCCTGTGGTTTTGCGGCAAACCATCGCTGACGTCTTGATTCATCGACTGTGCGTAAAGCTTTTTCGGTGAATATGCCTTTGAGCGCATGGCGAATCGCGAGTTGGCTGATGTCTGTCGCGACAATCCGAAATTGTGTCTGAGAGTGGCCTGATTCAAATAGTGATAAAGCGATAGAGCAAGCTTCTTCACCCGCAGCACACGGAGCCGACAGGATGCTTACTTTCGATTGTTTTTTAAGCCGTTGGCAAATCGTCGAGTTGATATGCTGAAAGACTTTCGGTTCACGAAATAGCCAGCTTTCTGAAACAACTATGGACTCAATAAACAGTTTACGGCACTGGTCGTTATCGATCATTTGATCTAGAAGTGCCTCACTTGTTCGTGCTTCACTCGGACTTTCTTTAGAAGAAGCCAGTTCTTTAAAGAAAGTCAGTGCTTGGTGAGCCGCTCGCATTGCTGAATTTACTCCAACACGGTTGAGATCAAGACCGATTGCATCGCTCATTACTGTGGCAAATAGACTCGCTATTTTTGAGTCATTCTCCGAAAGTTTTTTCGAAGCGTCTTGAGCGAGGGAAGTGTTATGGCTGGTTGTCATGGGCTCACCTTTTATGGTCGGGCTCACCTTTTTTGTCTTGCGCTGCTTCTTGACGCGTGTAGCTCATTAACGTTCGCAAGTTTTCGTTGTTGCCTAATTGATTAACAAGAATGATCTGGAGGGCTTTCTTGTCAGTAGTAGTACTCTCAATGTCAACAATTGGTCCGATAAAAGACTCTGAATGCTCAGGAGTTTCGACATCAGCTATTGTGGTAGACATTCCGACCACATCTTCAGCAGTAATCGCAAAGAGGGATGACTCTTGACTTGATTCAATCGGGGCTGTTTTGACGACCACGGTGCGAGTACCGAGTCGTAATTGGCACGGACGATCTGCGATAAGCTGACACAGATCGATTACAGGCACTAAGTTTCCTCGGTAGCGAACAAGACCACGAATTTCCTCGCCTTGTTGTGGGACGGGATTTGCGGAAATGAATGGCAGTACTTCAACAATACTTCGGGTGTCTATCCCGTATTGCTGTTGGCCTAGGGTAAAGGTGAGCAGTTGCATGGAGCATCTTTCTAAGCCGAGAAACTCCTCAGAGATACAAATCAAGAAATTAGACCACAGAGCGATCCCACTGAAGTCTACAACGCACCGCATGGCGGTGACGAAGAGTTTTTAGAACCAACAGCAGGAGTCACTTTGATAAGCAGCAGTTGCCGCAAACAACAAGTGCTACAGAAAGCCTGTTTCAGCCGGCTTTGGCTCTGATACTGCGTTTCTCCTCATCGGCAATCCGAAGCCGAAGTGTTGCTGCGGAGGACGGAGGCGACCGTCTTTCCTGAACAAATCCCCGTCGCCCTTGGGCAAGAAATGTATGGAGATGGGATGCAAGACCAGTCGTGAATTCTGTCTTGAGGGTTTCTAACACTTCGGTCCACGGAAGACCTCTGCGATAAATTGCACGGTAGGCTGCTTTGAGTTCCGTGAGTTGATCTGCAGGATAGCCTGCTCGTCGCAGTCCAATTGTATTCAGTCCAACGATACTTCCTGATTGGCCATCGATCAGCATGAAAGGTGGTACGTCTTGAACTACTCTGGCATGACCACCAATCATTGAAAATTGACCAACACGGCAGAACTGATGAATCGCAACAGCACCAGAGACGAATGCATGGTCTTCGATGATGACGTGGCCACCGGCAAGTGAGTTGTTCGCAAAAATACAGTTATTACCAAGGTGAGTATCGTGCCCAAGGTGAGCGCCTGCCATCAGGTAGTTGTTGTCACCAACAGCGGTCTGTCCGTCAGGTTTCAAAGCGCGATGAATTGAGACACCTTCCCGAAAAACATTGTGGTTTCCGATAACAATCTGGCCAACGGTTTCAGGGCGTGCGGTGTGTTGTGGTTGCCCTCCAATGACAGCATGTTCACAAATTTCATTGTGATCACCAATCGTAACACCGGTTTTAATGACACTGCCACTTCCAACCGAGCAGTGGTCACCAATCGTGACCCCAGCTTCAATGGTTGCAAATGCAGCCACCGTAACGCCGGTTCCGAGTTCAGATTCGGGACTCACTAGTGCCAGTGGATGAATACTCACGGATTGCCTGTGTCATGCGGAAAGGTTAGGCACCATTGCCATCTCAGCGGTTTATCGGTTTCTATACCGTTTGAATTCAATGCCATTTCGTCAGAATTGCGGATTGGGGTACGACTATGTCCCCCCTATTCTTCGCGTTTTACAAAGAGTGTCTAAACCAACAGGTAGGAGGAGACATTGGAGAAAATAACGCTAAAATTGACTGAAATTTTGAAAAAAGATTTATAAGAGTATCGTTTTCCGAAGTAACACTTCATTTTGAGGGGTCGTGATCATGGATCGAGACGAAGCATACGCAGCAGCAGAAGAGCTAAAAAATGCCGGAAAAATAGAAGAGGCGGTAGCTGCTCTCGACGCAGTGGTCGCTAAAAACCCCGATTTTGCCTTGGCTTATTCGGCCTTGGCGGCGTGGTGCACTCGATTGGAGCGACATGAAAAGGCTGTCGAGTACGCTAGACGAGTTTGTGAGTTAGAGCCAAATGAACCTTTTAGCTACACAGCGCTAAGTGTTGCCTGTATGCGGGCTGGTAAAATAGCTGAAGCAGAAGAAGCCCTAGCTCGCTCAAGGATGATGAACGGATGAGTCTTCCCTTAAGGCACTTTGATAATAGCTAAGTACGAGAGGCGGGAGTCGAACCCGCACGCCTTTCGGCACTGGAACCTAAATCCAGCGCGTCTGCCAATTCCGCCACTCTCGCAGTAGCAGGCTGAATTTATTCAGCCGCTCTAAGTGTAACTTTTTTCTAATGCACATGAGTGCGTCAATTTAAATTTTTCTTGTTGCTCAGACTCTCCGTTTCTTTGAGAAAGCGATCAAGGTTTCCTGATCCGGCCTTCCGGGGTGGCCACGTTGCTAGAAGCCATTTTCGTAGGGTTGAATCTGGTGAGAATTTTTTCGGAACACCATGCTCGGTCAACTCCGGAAAGTCGTGAGCGGTGGCTTTTCCTTCGTGGATGGCCTGGGTGTAGTAGATTTCGAGGGTGCAGACCGCTTTTGCACGTGGTTTGCGGCGATTCCAGTCAGCAACAAGGCCCGCAGCAATGGTTTCGCGGAGTGATGCTTGTCGTGTTTTTGGTAATTCCCAAAAGATCTTATGCCACCGATGGTTTGGGAGCGATGAAAACCCGCCTTGTGGACGGACAGCAGAAAATGGCCGTCCGCCTCTCAGTAAGTCAACAACACTGCCATCTTCAAGAGTTGCTTTTCCAGTGACCCATTGTTCTTGTGGACCCACATCCCCAAACATGCCCCATGTTTGGTCGAGTGTAATCACGTTGATGGCTACCGAAGCCCAATACGAACCCGTGTCAGTTTTTGGAAA
>PKCL01000204.1 GCA_002862165.1 Planctomycetaceae bacterium | reverse complement strand
TTACGAGCTCAACGACGAACCGCTTACCAAGCCCCGGCCGGAGTTCCTGTTGGTAACGGTCGCATCACCATCCGATCGATGCCGGTTGACACAACTGATCCAGCTTACGACGACAGCCTCCGCCCTGCTCGTGCACCAGAGAGAATTCAAACACCTCCACCCTCACGAACTCGCCGGGTTCGCTGGCGCAAACGGTAACAGAATCACGCTTCCACCTTCTCTGGTAACACCATGAACAAGGAAGTAAAGCCCGTAGGATTCCGCAAAATTTCCTGCCGGCATAGCATCTGATAGATTCTATGAAGTCCGTTCGACTGACACAGAGGGATCAAGCACATGCTACTGGGAGCCGTTTTTGAAAGAGAAGTGCGTTTTGCACCAAAATCAAAAGGGCTCTTCATTGGTCGTGCCGTATACGCTGGTAGTCTTCTTGCAATTATTGCAACCTGTTGGCTCGTTCTTACAGGCACTCAAACCGTTACGTCGCCCGGTGATACCGCCCGATTTGGTGCGACGCTGTTGAGAACGCTTGCTCCTCTTCAACTTTCACTTGCTGTTCTTGCTGCAGCTATGACTGCAGCCATAGCAGTGAGCGTTGAAAAGGATCGTCGCACCCTTGAACTATTACTTCTCAGCCGGCTGAGTGAGCGAGAACTTGTGCTTGGAAAACTCGCAGCAAGCCTCCTGCGAGTTATTTTAATGCTACTCTCCGCAATTCCAGTCTTTGGAATTGCCTCACTCTTTGGTGGTGTTACGGGCATCCAGCTTGGAAGACTCTTTATTGTCACAGCCGCTGCTGCACTCTCTGCAGCAAGTATTGCAACAACTGTTGCCTTTTGGAAAGACACTACATTTCAAGCTGTGGCAATCACCGCTTTTGCTCTGGTCGCATGGGTTGTTATCGGTGAGGCCGCCACAAGCTGGTTTGGGCCTACCGTTGGGGAACAGCTTTCACCAGCACGCGCTATGTTTGCAGCACTCTCTCCTGCGGGTGGAAATTTAGGGTCATTCCTCAGTCTCTGCGGGCTCCTTATTGCAGTGACGAATGTGGTCGCCATTCAACGCGTAAGAACCTGGAACATGGCCCGAGATGCCCGTCGAGCCGCCCAAGCCCAAGGAACTACCGCCTCAGCACAAAGCCGTCCAGCAAGATACATCTGGCGAAACCCTATATTGTGGCGGGAAATATGCACCAATGCATATGGCCGCACAATTGTTGTTGTCAGAGTGGCGTGGCTCCTTCTCTTTACTGCAGCAGTTGCCGGTATTGTGTCTGAAGCTCGTGCCGAAAATCCTGATCGTTTTGCTGTAGCAGTTGCAGTCATTCCGATGGCCTTGGCGAGCCTGCTTGCCGTTACAGCACTTGCAGTATCCAGCATTACCACTGAACGAGATCGTGGCTCTCTCGACCTTTTGCTTGTCAGTGACCTTGAACCAAAAGAGTTTATTTGGGGGAAGCTGTTCGGGGCCATTGCTGTTGCTCGTGAAGTTGTCGTTCTACCGCTACTTCTTTGTGTCGCTCTGATAGCAAGCGGAATTGCCTCTGTGGAGAATGGTGTCTATCTCCTAATCGGCACTGGAATTCTCTTGTTTTTTGCCGCTGTTTTGGGAATTCATATTGGTCTTTCCTACCCTTCGTCCCGACGGGCAATCGGCATTGGCTTAGGAACAATTGCTTTCCTCTTTATCGGGGTCGCCACGGCAATGCGGATCATGGTTGCATTCGGATCGAGTTTCGAATTACAACTCGCTCCGTTTCTCGCAGTTATTGTAGGTGGTGGCATTGGTCTCTACGCAGCGTTGTCAGCTCGCAATCCCTCCCCTGCAATCGGCTGGGCATCTGCTATCTTGCCAGCGCTTACCTTCGTTGGGATTACAGGTTTCCTGCAAGGCAATACACTTCAAGTACTTCTCGTAACTGCTGTCGCTTACGGATTCACAACAGTTGCATTACTTGTCCCAGCTATAGGGGCATTCGACGTCCTCACAGGCCGAAGTTCGGCCGGGGACACATGATTTGTAATACGTAAAGGTGCTGCTGTGGCAGTACTGCAATACTTACGGGATTAACGGAGCGTGCCTGCCCCATCTTCTGATTCAAGAGCAGCCAATCGATCAACAGTCTCTTGTTGCGCGTCGCCTTTTGAGATTGCCGCCCGATAACTTTCGACAGCATCAGCGCGTCGACCGAGTGACTCCTGTGCCAAGCCCTCCAACGCCAAGACATCTGACGGCACCTGGTTTGGACCATATGTCTCCTCGAGAATTGCGAGTGTTGCTAGAGCACGTTTAGGGCGATCAAGCTGACGATAGACCTCAGCAGTTTGGCGAAGAACATCTCGACTATCTGGATGGAAGGCCAGTGAATGCTGGAAATCAGCAAGGGCTTCGACTGGCTTGCCACGAGCTAAATTGACCTGCCCTCGTAACTGCCACGCTTCAGAAGATCGTGGTGCTGAAGCGATTGCTTCATCGGCTAATCGTTCCGCATCATCAAGAAGCCCAAGTTTGAGATACATCTCCCCACCCTCGAGACTTAAGTCGATGTCCCCGGGAGACAAGGAGAGCGCTTTTCCGATTTGACGGACGGCTTCCATTTTCTCCCCACGTTCCCAAAGAACTGCTGCGTAATGCTTCCGAGAATCGACATCTGTTGGACAGTGATCAACGGCTTGCTCCAGGAGCCCTTCCGCTCTCATGAGATCACCAGCGTCACTCGCTGACAGCCCAAGGTTACTGAGTCGTCTTGCTTCGGCGACCTGTTCCGGAGCAGGGCCATTCCGGGGCACAAGCCGACAACCTCCAGAAGATGTCGCTACAACCAGCACAACTGGCAAGAGCCATTTACGTCTGTCATCGGTTGGCACGATTGCCTCAAGTCCGTTGTGAAAACCGGCTTTGGTAGAAGCCCAAGATTGAGAATACCGCTCTCAAACCGCCGAGACCTTAGAGGTTTTTTATCTACAAGCACAACGCCTTTCAATGCTGCAAAGCAATCAAGAGCCCTATGCAGTCTCGGTAAGCAGGAGGGTTTAGGACGGTCATCCGTTCCAGGCTAAAGACAACAAACAGATAGTCCTTGCAGTGCCGAATGAACAAGAGACATGTCAAAAATGAAAACTCCAGCTGCATTAGCGCAGCCCTGATCCTGTTCTGGACTGACCACATGGCCCTGTTTCATCACCGTCACCTCTTCAAACTGGCCGCGATTGTTTTTCTTTTTGCTGGCTGTGACGTCCGGAATGAAACAGTCAATTCAACCCAGTCAACTCATCATCGCTGGCCAAAACCGGTGAGCAACCGCATAGAACAGAGTGATTCTCTTGGTGGTCAATTCGGAGCGGCACAAATCTCTTTTATTGAAAATTGCAATGCCGGCATGAAGTTGGCGAACGTAGCCAACAAGCCACTCCTTGTAGTGTTTCGGGCATCTTGGTGCCGCTGGTCAATGGCCCTGACTCAGCAGACCCTTAGTGATCCATCAATCGTATCTCTCACCGATGGCTTTATTTGCGTCCAAGTTGATGCCGACAGACACGCAGAAACCTGCAGACATTATAACGTCACCCAATTTCCGACGATCCTGATTGTCGGGACAGGAGACAAAGAGATTTGTAGACAAAGCGGCCACACACTCGTAACAGATTTAACACCGCTTCTTCAGCAAGCTCTTTCTCCGAATCAGTTCGCCGCACGTTATCATCGATCCGTGGAAGATGTTGATGCCGCATCTAAAACAGCAGGTACACCATTCATAGGCCAAGAACCAATTCATACGGCAAAGACTCCGGCCCAACAAAATGCACGATAATCACATTCCATCCTATCACTTAAACCCTGAACCAACCGAAGTTCATTCATACGAAAACCTCGTACCTTCCACAGCCACCATGTCGTAATGAAAAAAAATACGAACCAAGAATTATCAAAAAAAAGTTTTCACAGTTACCCATGGTGGAGCCCACGATTCTGGCACGGCATGCCGATGCGAGTATGGTTTGATCTTGTTCGCCAGAATCACTGGAAAATTGCACCAAGCCGTCTCGGTCTTCTTGGCACAATCTCAGCCGCCTCGTGCTTTAATTCAGCAGCTGAATCGCTTTGTAAAGCCCGTTTCCGACGACAGCTTGTATCACCTCCGGACACAGACCCACCCGTTTTTATCATCGGACACTGGCGTAGTGGCACAACGTTGCTGCATGAAATGCTAATGCTGGACGAGCGATTTTGTTGCCCGTCAACATATCAATGTTTTGCTCCCGGACATTTCTTACTCACCGAGACTTTTCTGACAACTGCGCTCGCATGGATAATGCCATCCAAACGACCGATGGACAATGTGGCTGCTGGATGGCATCGACCACAGGAAGATGAATTTGCCCTTGTCAATATGGGCGCGGCATCTCCTTACCGACGAATGGCTTTCCCGAACACAATACCAGCAGAGCCGACTGCCCTCGATCTCGAAACTCTTTCAGCCGAAGAGTTAGGGCAGTGGAAAGACCTTCTACGGAGATTTATTGCGATGCTCGCAATCCGTGATGCCCGCCGACCCATTCTTAAAAGCCCAACTCATACAGCACGAATGGGAGTACTGGCAAGCATGTTTCCGGAGGCAAAATTTCTGCATATTGTACGAGACCCATTTGTCGTCTTCCCATCAACAAAACGGCTCTGGAATTCGTTGCATCATGTTCAATCAATGCAGATTGATTCCGAGAAAAATGCAGAGGAATATGTCTTCAAGTGCTTCGACACGATGTACTCTGCATTTGAACGCGATCGAAATCACCTCAACGCTGAGCAGTTGCATGAGATACATTATGAAGAACTTGTAGCAAATCCTGTATCAAGCATGGAGAGAGCGTATGAAAAACTCAACCTCGGAGGCTTTGATAAAGTACGAACAGCCTTCGAGGAACAAGCAGAATCGATGAAGGGGTACACAACAAACACGTACCAGCATGACGCGAGAATTGTTTCCGAAATATCTGAACGGTGGCAGCCATTCATTCAGCGATATGGCTACAAAAAACCAAGAGTCAACTAAGCTGACCAATCGGAGAAATTCAGCGTCAAACGCAAACCTCTCAACGCTGTTTATTCACGAAGAATCGTCATGAAACAATTTGGTTTCCGCTGCTGACTAAAAGCCTCGACTACACACGATCCTGATGACGTGACGTGCCCCTCTTACTCCGGCAATCGAAACAGACGCCTGATACGATGAGCCGATGGCTTTGTGCTCGAAACTGGTGCATCTCTGCTACGGCATTTCGAAGCTTAGCAAGTTCGTCGCTCGAAAACTCAATGAGCTTATGACAACTCGTACAATACAGGTG
>PKCL01000291.1 GCA_002862165.1 Planctomycetaceae bacterium | reverse complement strand
GGTTTTCATACCACCGACATTACCAACGTGATTCGTTGACGCAACGAATTGAGAAGCAATTTTTCTTAAAAAATTGATCTGTGTTTCGGCACGACCGTTACGACATGACAAGTCTTCGCCGGCCTATAGAATCAGCATATTTCGCCGACGTTACCAATGAGGGTTCTTCTGTCGCCGGGTGCTCTCGTTTTAGGCAAGATATACGGAATACAAGAGACTTTTATGTCTTTCGCTGATCACACGCCGTTGCTTCAAGTGCAGAAATCTTACTTAATCGACGTTCGTGACGGCCACCCTCAAAATCCGTACTAAGCCAGATTTCTGTCATTTTCTCTTGCTGCTCTGCCCCAACCATTTCAGCCGCTAGGCACAGAACATTCAAGTCGTTATGACGTCGGCTCATCTCAGCCGCAACCTCATCGTGACACGTAGCAGCACGAACACCAGGAATTTTATTGGCTGCAATAGCCATCCCTACGCCTGTACAACAAAGTAGAATGCCCCGGTCAGCTATTCCGTCCGCAACCTGCCGGGAGACGTTGGCAGCAACGTCTGGATAATCTACTGCTGTTTCATCATGGCTACCACAGTCAGTTATAGAATGACCATGACGTTCCAAGAATCCGATCAGACGGCGGCGGGCATCAACACCTCGATGGTCGCTTCCGATCGCAATTTTCATTCATTCAATCCAGGCTGCAGGCCATGGCTCCCGTACGTAAAACGAAACCATAATTGCACACATCACCGCGTGGAACTCACTACTTGATGTGTGCTGAATTACCCAAGTCTAGTATATCGATTCGAGCGTCAAGATGCTCACGGATTTGTTTAGCACACTGGTTATAGGCTTCCTGCGTACCTCCAAATGGGTCTAACACGTCTTGATTTCTAGGTGAAAGCATATGTACTCGGTCAGTAAAATTTGGAAACTGGGCGAGAATTGCGGATCGATGAGCAGCCGTCATTGTCCAGACAATTTCAGCACTCTGAAGTAATTTTTCAGTAAGTGGTTGGCTCGTATGACCATTTAAATCAATTCCTCTTTGCTGCATGGCATGAACAGCTTTGTCACTTGCCTGAGTGCCCCCCCAAGCAGAGATACCTGCGCTTTGTATCTCAACACCGTATTTTTGAATTTCATTTAGTGTGCAATGCAATTTTTGAGCGACGTATTCTCGAAGCAATACCTCAGCCATGGGACTGCGGCAGGTGTTCCCTGTACAGACAAAAAGAACTGTCATTTTTGCGAAACGGTGAAGATCTTCATGACTGAAAGTATTTCCACGAATCACACGAAAACCTGAATCACAAATCTCAATTGTTGAAACTAGTTCATGAATTGGCTGTATGCCATCATCTATAAACAACATTGACTTATTATGCTCTTCACAACGATTCATGAGTTCCATGACTGTGGAAGGAGGCTTTGTATTCCCACCAAACTCAGCAAGTACAACCGGGCCAGCAAAAAGTCGCATACAATCCTGCAACATCCTGTGTCCTGGTGCCCGTAATCGAATTCTGTCATCACTCAATACATACGGTTGTGTAAACACTGGTAGTTGCTGCACTAAACCATCTGGATGATTATCAGTTAGTAGCATTGCTAAAGGCCCCGGCCAACATTGCCTTGCAAACCGTATTGCAAGTGGTCTCATGTCTGGAACCCAGTCAGTTGCTTCATCGCAACTCTTAATAGCAATCGTTAGTCTTGGCTCGTTGTGATAATCATCTGCTAAAGCACAGGCTCTCTCAACAGCTGCCTTACAGGTACCAGCTGCAACAAAACAATAGTGTGATTCAGTTGGAACACCGACAATGCTTCCTTCAGCAAGCGCTTGCACTACGCGATGCACCACATCACGTATATCTTCAGACTCCTTTAAGTTAATAACAGTCGGTGACATATTTTTATTATGAGTCATGTTGGGCCATGGCCTCCGAGTAAATCCTCATTTACTCCGTAAACCTTGTATGGAGTTTGGAGACTACATCAATCAGTTAAGCATCGCAGACTAGGTAAGCACACTTCAACCTTCGTCTTGGGAAATAAGTTCTTTTTTCCCACAAAATAAACCATAGTTTTTATCAAAAGAGACTTTTCACCTTGTGGAGGACAGAGTTGCTTCGGTATTTCTCAACCAGTTGATAAATCGATCTCTTATTCACCCGGGTTGAGTGATCAAGACGTTGATTGACTAATTGATTGAGCCAAATCACCTATGCCGAACACCCATATATTCAAAAGTTACATCGTCGGAGTTTCTCAACTCTCCACGTTCGTGGAGAGTTTTCGGCTCCTTCGCATCACTGGGTTGCTCGGAATACTACTCATTTCAAACAATGTTTTGGCTCAATCCGAATCCATTGAACCACTTCCATCGACTGTCCCTACAGCTACAGAACAAGACGAACGCATTGTTGAAGTTCGAATCGAAGGAAATGAGACAGTGGAAATCTCAAAACTACCACAACTCAATACACGAGCCGGACAAATTTTTGACCCGGGAGCCATTGAGGAAGATGTGCGCACCCTTCATCGAACACGAAAATTTATCGACGTTTTGCCAAAATATGTACGAGTACGGCAAGGTGTCGTGGTCGTTTTTACCGTGGTCGAACGTCCGACACTCCGCTACGTAAAGTTTGTTGGAAATCAACGCGTTACAACACGGACGCTCCGTAAAAAAGCAGAAATTGACGTAGGCGATTCCATTGATACCTATGGTGTTGAAGAAGCACGTCGTAAGCTTGAAAGTTACTACCTTGAAAAAGGTTATGACACGGCACGAGTGACAACCGTTGAAGGAACCAAATCGAGTGATAAGGGAGCTGTCTTTCTCATTGATGAAGGCCGGAGTAGGAAATCTTTTTGGACTACATTTGTTGGAAATAGCATTGCAAGCGATGCCCGACTTCTTACACAAATAAAATCAAAACCTGGATTTTTCTGGTTCTTGGGTGGCGACGTCGATCACGAGAAAATTGATTCCGACGTTGACACTCTTACAGCCTATTACCGAAGCCTTGGTTTTTTTCAGGCACGCGTTGGCCGTGAGGTGCAAGTCATTCATGGCCTCGGCAGAGATTGGGCACTACTTACATTTGTCATAAATGAAGGGCCTCGCTACCGAGTTCGAAATGTGTCATTTCTTGGTAACAGCCGTTTTAAGGGAGAATTTCTTGAACGAGATCTCAAACTTAAAAGTGGAGAGTTTTTTCACCAAGGCAATATGGATACCGACTTGGGTCTTATTCGTGACATCTATGGTGGCCGTGGTTTTGTGTTTGCTGATATACAAGCCGACCCTCGATTCCTTGAAGAACCTGGTGAACTTGACTTGGTTTATAAAGTTGCTGAGGGTCAGCGGTATCGAGTAGGACAAATCAATGTTCGGATCGGTGGAGAAAACCCCCACACTCGTCACAGCGTCATATTAAATCGACTGTCTCTACGACCTGGTGATATTCTTGATATCCGAAAACTACGGGCTGACGAACGACGGATTGCCTCCAGTGGTCTTTTCCTCAATGAACCTGCACGAGGCGAGGGGCCGCGAATCGTATTTAGTAAACCCGACCCATCGCGAGAATTGATCGCGCGTGATCCAACGCAAAAAGGATTTCGAGGTCAGAGTCCAGATAAAGAAGAAGCGGTTCTTGACCTTGTCTTACATGGTACGTTGGCACCATCACCAACCGAACAAGAGTCTGCAAAAAATGATCAGGAGTTTGTCAAAGAAGACAAAGACCCAACCCCGTCAGTCCATGGTAGTGAACAGCCACAATGGCGAGGGCAAAGTCCGGCCTATGGATATCAGCCCCCTGCTACCACCACTCCGGCAACCGCCACAAGTCCCCCGCCATACAGACAGTCCTTTGGGCAGCAGAATCCAAATACAACCCAACCATATGTTCCCGCGCCATCAACTGCTCAGAGCCCCAATGCTGCCGCTTGGGGTGGCTCTGCGATAGGAGCAACAAGCCCTGGTGCCATTGACTATGGGCGAATCCCCCCCGCAACTACAGCACCAACAAATACCGCACCGACGCAAAGAGTGACCCAGCAACCTGTCGCACAGCCTCAAACTATCACAGCCGCACCGGCTACGGCACCCTCCGGCTATGCTCAATCAGGTTTTGGACAACCTGGCTTCTCAGATCCTTCGGGATTCAATCCGCTTCCAAATGTCCCTGGAGTGAGTCAACCAGGACTACCGCCGCAAGGCTTTAATCAACCTCCACTCCAACCGTTTCCAGGAAATGAACCGTACGTCATCGTTGATGTAAATGCAGAAGAAACACAAACAGGTCGGCTCATGATTGGGGCAGGTGTCAACTCAAATGCAGGGTTGGTTGGCAATATTGTTGTTGATGAACAGAACTTTGATATCACCCGGCTTCCAACAAGTTGGGATGACATACGAAATGGAACTGCCTTTCGGGGTGCTGGCCAGAGATTTCGACTCGAGGCAGCACCTGGTACTGAATTGCAGCGATACACCGCAACGTTCCAGGAACCTTATCTTTTTGATACTCGTGTTGGCCTCTCCACAAGTGCTTCGTATTTCACCCGCTACTTCTTCGATTGGGCAGAAGGTCGTGTAGGGGGCCGTGTTGGTCTTGGGTATCAGTTCGTCTTTGCCCCAGATTTCTCAGTCAATACTGGCTTCCGTGGTGAAAGCGTTGATATCTTTAATCCGCGTGTTCAAGGTATTCCAGACATTCAAGGTAACCTAAATACCGGCGGCACAAACCCTGGCATGGTTGGAACAAACTCAGTCTACGGCTTCAGTGGTGGTCTGATTCATGACACTCGTGACAGCCCGTTCTTGCCAACAGAGGGTCATCTCGCAACCGTTGAATTTGAACAGGTTATTGGAACGTTTATTTACCCGCGAGGTGTTTTTGAAGCTCGTCAATATTTCCTTCTCAACCAGCGGCCTGATGGCTCAGGACGACACGTTTTATCACTCGGTACGATTCTTGGATTCTCCGGACCCGATACTCCTGCATATGACAACTTTTATGCTGGTGGTTACAACACGTTACGTGGTTTTGTCTTTCGCGGAGCAAGCCCGCGTCAAAGTAATGCAAATGGCCAAGAGGCAATTGTTGGTGGTCCATTTGAATGGTTAAACACTGTTGAATACATGTTTCCAATTACGGCAGATGATTCCTTGCGTGGCGTCGTCTTTACTGACTTTGGTACCGTTGAACAAAACGTGACTATTAAAGATTTTCGAGTCGCTCCAGGATTCGGCCTCCGAATCACCATGCCTGCACTTGGACCAGCTCCGATCGCACTCGATTTCGCAGTGCCTGTCTCATACGCTGACTTTGACAGCCAGCAACTCTTCAGCTTCTTTGTTGGGTTCGCACGATAGCAACTCT